>JBIIEY010000162.1:0-5081 GCA_044237595.1 Burkholderiaceae bacterium
CGATACCGTCTCCGGATTGCAGTTGACCATGATGGTTTCGTAGCCATCTTCGCGCATCGCAAAAGCTGCATGAACACAGCAGTAATCGAATTCTATGCCCTGCCCGATACGGTTAGGCCCACCACCCAACACCATGATTTTTTTACGATCAGTGGGCCGTGATTCGCATTCTTCCTCATAGGTTGAATACATATAAGCCGTACCGGTTGCAAATTCACCGGCACAGGTATCGACGCGCTTGTAGACAGGGCGCACATTCATCATGCGACGCAGCTTGCGAATCTCGCGATCTTCGGTTTTGAGCAGCTTGGCCATACGGCGATCGGAGAAGCCTTTGCGCTTGAGTGTCAGCAGCGTGTCTTTGTCCAGGACTTTGATCGTCTGTTTTTCCAGCCACAATTCGATATCAACGATTTCCTTGATCTGCGCGAGAAACCAGGGATCGATCGATGTCAGTTGATGCACCTCCTCCAGCGTAAATCCCTGAGCAAATGCATCACCCACGTACCAGATGCGTTCAGGCCCCGGCTCGCCGAGTTCTTCTTCGATCACTTCGCGGTCAGTGGTTTTTTCGTTCATGCCATCGACACCAACCTCGAGACCGCGCAGCGCTTTCTGGAATGATTCTTGGAAAGTACGGCCAATCGCCATCACTTCACCCACCGATTTCATTTGCGTGGTCAGGTGACTGTCTGCTGTGGGGAATTTTTCAAATGCGAAGCGGGGAATTTTTGTGACGACATAGTCAATCGAGGGCTCGAATGATGCCGGCGTCGCGCTACCGGTGATTTCGTTACGCAACTCGTCAAGCGTAAAACCAACGGCCAGCTTGGCCGCGACTTTCGCAATCGGAAAACCCGTTGCCTTGGACGCCAGCGCAGACGACCGTGAGACACGCGGATTCATTTCAATCACAATCATCCGGCCATCTTTTGGATTGACAGAAAACTGTACATTCGAACCACCAGTATCAACACCAATTTCGCGCAGCACCGCCAAGGATGCATTACGCATGATCTGGTATTCCTTGTCGGTCAGTGTTTGCGCAGGCGCGACGGTGATCGAGTCACCGGTATGCACACCCATGGGGTCCAGATTTTCGATAGAGCAGACGATAATGCAGTTGTCGTTCTTGTCGCGAACGACTTCCATTTCGTATTCTTTCCATCCGAGCAGCGATTCTTCGATCAACAACTCATTGGTCGGCGAGGCTTCCAGACCGCGCTTGCAAATGGCTTCGAATTCTTCGGCGTTATAGGCAATACCGCCGCCCGAGCCACCCATGGTGAATGATGGACGAATAATGGTAGGGAAACCGACATCTTTCTGAACTGTCCAGGCTTCTTCCATCGAGTGAGCGATGCCGGAACGCGCGGAACCCAGACCGATTTTGGTCATCGCATCCTTGAACTTGGAGCGATCTTCAGCTTTGTCGATGGCTTCGGGCGTAGCGCCGATCAGCTCGCACTTGTATTTATCGAGTACACCGTTACGCCACAGATCCAGCGCGCAATTCAGTGCCGTCTGTCCACCCATCGTGGGCAGGATCGCATCTGGACGTTCTTTGTCGATGATGCGCTCAACGACTTGCCAGGTGATGGGTTCGATGTAGGTAACATCGGCCATCTCGGGGTCGGTCATGATGGTGGCCGGATTGCTGTTGACCAGAATGACTTTGTAGCCTTCCTCGCGCAAGGCCTTGCAAGCCTGCGCGCCGGAATAATCGAATTCACAGGCCTGACCGATGATGATCGGGCCAGCACCGATGATGAGAATGCTTTTGATATCGGTACGCTTAGCCATTGTTGTGTTTCTCCATCATCGCCACGAAGCGGTCGAACAAGGGGGCGATGTCGTGCGGACCAGGTGATGCCTCGGGATGTCCCTGAAAGCAGAATGCAGGACGATCGGTACGCTCGAAGCCCTGCAGCGACCCGTCAAACAGAGAGATATGCGTGACACGGCAATTGGAAGGCAGCGTGTCGGGGTCCACCGCAAAACCGTGATTCTGCGAGGTGATCATCACCTGTTTGGTATCGAGATCCTGCACCGGGTGATTGGCACCGTGATGACCAAATTTCATTTTCAGGGTTTTGGCGCCACTCGCCAGCGCCATGATCTGATGACCGAGGCAGATACCGAAGGTCGGCATGCCAGCATCGATCAGTTCGCGTGATGCAGCAATCGCATAGTCGCAAGGTTGCGGGTCACCGGGGCCATTCGACAGAAAAATACCGTCAGGCTTGTGCGCCATCGCATCGGCCGCCGTTGATTGCGCTGGCAGGACAGTGACTTTGCAGCCACGTGAGGCCAGCATGCGCAGGATGTTGTACTTCACCCCGTAATCGAATGCGACAACATGGAATTTTGGCTTGTCTAGCGTGCCATAACCCTGCCCGAGCTGCCATTCGGTCTGCGTCCATGCATACGACTTGGTTGTGGACACAACTTTCGCCAGATCCATACCGGACAGTCCGGGGAAACCCCGCGCATGATCGAGTGCTGCATTGGCAGATGCCTTGGGGCCGGCGACGATAGCGCCACTCTGCGCGCCTTTTTCTCGCAATATGCGCGTGAGCTTGCGGGTGTCTATGCCAGCAATCGCGACGATGTTTTGGGATTTCAGATAGTCGGGCAGGCTCTGCGTTGCGCGAAAGTTCGACACCATCAGAGGCAAATCTCGGATCACAAGACCCGCGGCGTGGATGCGGTCGGATTCGACGTCCTCGGGATTAACGCCGGTATTGCCAATATGGGGATACGTCAGGGTGACGATCTGACGGCTATAGCTGGGGTCGGTCAGAATTTCCTGATAACCCGTTATTGCCGTATTGAAAACCACTTCTCCGCTGGTGTGGCCAGCAGCGCCAATGGACAATCCTTGAAATACCGTGCCATCCGCAAGTGCTAGGAAGGCCGGCTGCGTGTTGGCCGTTAAAAATGGCGGCAAGAGAAACTCCTGTTTTGTGCCGCCACAACGGAATCCGGCCTTACCTTTCCCATTCGCAAGCCGCGTACGGGCGTGCGAATATCGGGCGAAGCTGGTGGTTATCGGTAGTTTTACGCGGGCGGCGGGCTGATTTGGTTAAACCTTGCGATTATAGCGTGAAGCGCTATCCCCGGGCAACCTCAGCCCGCCGTGCGGTATTTCGGCGAAGTACCTGCTTACAAGCCCAGTGCGGCGATTCCTGCTTTGGCGATCTGGGCATCTTCATTGGATTTTACGCCAGAAACGCCGACTGCGCCTACGCAGTCACCTGCTACCAGAATGGGCACGCCGCCTTCGAGCAGGCCATCAATATTGGGGGCTGATAGGAAGGAGTAACGGCCATTATTGATGATGTCTTCGTAGATCTTGGTCTCGCGGACGCCCAGTGCTGCAGTGCGCGCTTTCGATGGCGCAATTGAGGCCGATACGGGCGCTGCCCCATCCAGACGCTGCAGCCACAAGAGATTGCCACCGTCATCCACGATCGCAATCGTCACTGCCCACTTGTGAGTCAGAGCTTCTTTCTCTGCGGCGGCGGCGATTTTTTTGACGTCTTCGAGCGTCAGTGCCTGTTTTGAGCGCATGTTGCTACTTCCCTTCGATTTTGAAAAGGGTGGATTGTACGACAAGTTTATTTGGCGAATATGACAAAAAATCCAAGAAAATGCTGACAAATCCGTCGAACTTTTGACAAGTACGGATCCATCGCTTAAAGTCCGCTGGCTTATTTGCCCCGAGGTTACTTTGACAAGCCGGCCCAGCCAATTTAGACAGGTTTTGCGCAACAGCCTTGCACTCTCATTGGTGGCGGCTGTGTTGATATCTCCACGGCCCGCCAGCGCAGAACCTGAACAAGAGCAATCCACCGTACTAGAAAAACTCAGCAGCATCACCGACCGCGCTGCCCAAATTGCAATCGAAGCGCTATCGCTGGTCGGCATACGGTATCGCTATGGCGGCAATTCACCTGAACAGGGTCTGGATTGCAGCGGCCTGGTTCGTTATGTTTTCAGGGAAGCCGGCGGTACAGACCTGCCACGCACTTCCAATGAAATGAGCCGCAGCGGCCAGCCTGTCGACAAACAAGATTTGCAACCGGGTGATCTGGTTTTTTTCAACACCCTGAATCGGGCGTTCTCCCATGTCGGGATTTATCTCGGCAACAATCAATTCATTCACGCACCTTCCGCCGGACGTAACGTTCGTGTTGAGAATATGGATATGACCTATTGGAAGGCGCGTTTCAATGGCGCGCGTCGGGTGTTGGAAAACGAACCCACACCTCGTTGAGATTCAGTACATTAACGATACATGCAATGCACTCAAGGCCGCTCCCGTTTAGCCTTCAAACGTTGTTTTATTTCTCCCATCAACGCCGTGGTAGCGCGTTCACCCGCCATGATCGCGACATTTCGCTGCTGAAAATCATTCCCCTTCATCGTCGCAAGCTCCGGTCGTATCACCACATCCGCATCCCGCAACTCATACTGATTCAAGCTCTGCCCCATAATCGCAAAGGTTTGCAATAAAACCTCCAGCGTACCCGAGGCGGGTTGTGCCTCCGGCTGTACCGAAATATTCACCGCAATCACAAAATCTGCGCCCATTTTGCGAGCAAAGCTCACCGGGACAGGGGATACCAGACCGCCATCGACATAATGCTTGCTACCAATGCGCACTGGCTGAAAAACACCCGGCACCGCTGACGAAGCCCGCACCGCTGAACCGGTATTCCCCCGTCTGAATAATATCGCCTGCCCAGTATGCAAGTCCGTTGCGACTGCCCCAAAGCTGATTTTAAGTTTTTCTATAGGCTGATTATTGACTGCACGGTTAACGTAAAGCTGTACAGCCTCCCCTTTGAGCACGCCCGAGCTTTGCGAAAACAAGGGCACCGCCCAATCGGAAATCGCCGCCTCGTCCATTTCCATCGCCAGCTTTTGCAAGGCGAAGCCATTATTGCCAGCGGCGTAAAGTGCACCGACCAGACTGCCTGCACTTGTACCCACCACGATGTCAGGAAAAATACCTTGTGCTTCCAAGGCCTTGATCACCCCCACGTGCGCAAAACCGCGCGCAGCGCCACCGCCGA
>JBIIEY010000163.1:0-5070 GCA_044237595.1 Burkholderiaceae bacterium
TGTCGCTGGCGTTGCTGGGTGATTCATCAATCAGCGCGATGTTTTCCAGATCGTCGCCGATCATGTCGGAGAGATTTTGCTCGGCGCTTTGGGATAGCCGCGCAATCAGATCCAGTAACTGCGGCTGAGGAACGACCACCGGATCTACCGATAAACCCGTCTGAAACTTCACCTGATCCAGCGCCTGGGTTTGCGTTGGATCGGCGATGGCGACGCACACCTTGTTGCTGCGCTTGGCCAGCACCACCACACGCTGGGTTTGCATCAAGCGGTCATCAATGACTTTTTCGGGTAGGGATTGGGTATCGAGTGCAGTGAGGTCAAGCAGAGGATGACCAAAGGTCTGAGAGCAAAACTGCGCCAGCGCTACTGGCTGCATTGCACCGTTCTTGATCAGCGCATCGATGAAAGGAATTTTTTCGCTGGTACTGCTGCGAGTGATGCTCTCAACCTGCTGCGTCGTCAACAGCTTCGCTTGCAGCAGCACGCGCGGCAATGCGGAAGCAGGTGGTTGTGATGCAGGGGTGACGGACATGAGGGCTCGCGGGTTGATGTCGCGGGCCGATGATGCCGGGTGTCAGAGCTGCGAGCGGTTTGTTGTTTTTTGAGAACTGGGTGGTCTCGGTTGATTGTGGGGGAATGGGCTTGGGGTGATGTGTGGATACAACAGTTGGGTCGCCCTTGAGCCAAGGCGCTGCCAACCCATAACTGGTGCTGCGTCCACTGGCCTCAGATTTTTTCAGCACGCCTCGCCCAAGATGTCGTGTTTATCTCTGCTTTTAATGCGGTGATTATGCGAGGTATTCACCGCGCCTGATTAGGCGACCAGATCAAGCCATCCGGCGTCCTGGGCCTGAGGCCGGCACCCATGTTCATTGGGAAATTACCGATAAGCCGTAATGATTAAGAAGAGCTTAACTTTTAGTGCCGTACTGTTGCCAAATAGCTATTCTAATGGTGCCAGTTAGGGGCTTAAGCTCCAAACCATTTGCCAAGCCATATCTCAAACGATATAAAATGCCGACTCTGATCACGATCGAGGAGTTCGAAGATGAGCTCGACGCCTTGGTGCAAGCCAATCCAGATGACGGGGGCCTGATTGATGCGCTGATCGAGGAATTGGGGGCTGACTCTGCCATGTTGGAAACGCTCTGTGATGAGGTTCCAAAATGGCATTACATGTTCAACCCCTCTTTTGAGATCAAGCGTTTCAAGGCATGTTGGCAGGCAGGGCGAAGGATTTACGTACTGAAACCTTACGGCGTAGATGGGCACCTTCTCAATTACCGAATACTCATCGCGCATGATTTACGCACCGATGAATATTTTGTTTTAACTATTCAACCCAGGGCGACTTGCTATGACACCACCACTGACGCCTATCGAAATCTCTGTCATCGGTACGACGGGCTCGGTATTCCATCCATTGGGCGGCTCTCATAGAGGCTTTCTGGGAATGCAAATCACACCGGTGTACATCACGATGAATCGGCATGTACCTTCAGACACGCCACATAAGCGGGGAATTTCTGCGGCCGAGCGCAGTGCGCGCATCAGTAGCAATCCTCTCCGCGCTGCTGCGATTGCAAAAGGACGTCAACGTCTCGCCGAAGTCCATGAACAACTGAATCCGAATTTTCGTCCACTTTCAAGCTTGCGTCTTGCTGCCGGGCTGTCTCAGGCAGAGTTGGCCGTAATGATGGAAATGAAGCAGCCCAACATTGCACGTTTAGAAAAAAAACCAGGTGACCCAAGTTTATCCACCCTTAAAAAGCTTGCTGTAGCGCTGGGCGTAGATATCCGGGAAGTTATTGCAGCCGTCGAAGTGACAAATACAGCGGGAGCTGGCCGTGTTTAATACGCCGTATCTTTTTTGTTTGTATGCTGAAGATGTCCGGCAGGAGATGACCGGCCAGATGTCGATCATTGGTGTTTTTCAAGGGGGGCTCCGAATCCCCTCGGTGCCGGCGCAGCTACCGAAATTAGCGATCATCGCCAATCTGCGGATGCCATCGGATAAAGCCCCCAATTCCGTAAAGCTGGAGGTACATCGTGACGGAGAAGTATTGCAAACTATCGATCCTCCATCGGAATTTTTCCAAACTATCACCCAACTGCCAGATCAAGGTATGGAAGAGGGTTACACCATGCAGTTTATTGTTGGATTTTCCGGCTTGCCCGTATCCGCTGGCGGGAAATTAGAGGTTCATGCAACGGTTGATGGACTAACCTTACACGGCAACTCACTAGCGATCACCGTCGGAGATGTCGCTACCCCACCCTGAGAGAGATTTCTGTCTTTATGGATGCCGATCCTGATGCAGGTACGCCTGAATCAGACGCCGTATTCATGCGGCTCGATAACGTTACCTTGTGATACTTCGCGAGTCAGGCTTGCGTCACGATCAAGCGAGATCTCGTCCAATCCATACAGCGGAGACTCGCGCATGAAGTCCACCAGAGAATGTTCTTTGCCCGTCAGGCGCTCGAACATGGACTTGGAGACCATCACCGCGACGATTTGACCGTGGAGGGTGATGTTTTGGGGCCCTTCGCTTTCGGCACATTTGATGACTTCTAACAGCTGGGCTTCGGCTTCTTGCATTTGCCATGCGTGCATATTGAGACTCACTTAAATGTTCTGAGTGGAATGGTCAGAACATAGCAGACCTAGTTCGGTTCAGTAAATATTTACGACCTGCCTGAGCCTCAACCCATGCCAACTTTGAAGCGGAATACGTTGCGAAGACAAAAAATGCACATCACGAATACATACCATTTGGAGGCAAAATGGACACAGCCAAATTATTTCAAACGGGCAGAGGTCAAGCCGTGAGATTGCCTAAAGGCTATGTATTTGAGGTTGAGGAAGTGATGGTCAAGCACTTCGGTGGTGGAGTTTTGCTGCTGCCATTGAATGACCCATGGGCATGCATGTCTGCCGCCCTTGATATGTTTGAGCCGGGGTTTCAAACAGAGCGAGTCACTTGACTTGACGCTGGTAACGAACAACGTCCGAGAATTTGAACGAGTGAGAGGTCTTGGACCGGGATCCGTGCTGTAGCCATTACATTTGAGGTGAAGGCACTCCACCCCGAGCTTAGACCAACGCCGCTAGCTCATAACTGGTACTACGTCCACTGGCCTCAGATTTCACAAGTACACCTCGCTCCACTAAATCGCTGATATCACGTAAAGCAGTGTCCTGCGAACACTTGGTGATCGCAGCCCATTTACTGCTGGTGAGCTTGCCGTCGAACCCATCCAGTAATTTGTTCAGCATTTTGATCTGGCGATCATTCATTGGCACACTGGCCCACTGTTGCCAACAACGAGCCTTCATCAGCACGGATGACAGTATTTTTTCGGCGGCCTGAATAGATCTCAGCAAGCAGGCGAGGAACCACGCCAGCCAGTCGGTGACATCCATGGTTCCTTTTTGGGTAGCTTCGAGATGGTCGTAATAGACATTGCGCTCGATTTGGATTTGCGCTGAGAGGCTGAAATAGCGTTGTGCGGATGCTGCTGCGCGCGACAATGCCATGTCACCAACCGCGCGTGCGATACGCCCATTGCCATCGTCGAATGGATGTATCGTCACCAACCACAAATGCGCAAGACCGGCCTTGATGACCGGGTCATCCTGCTGATCAACATTAAACCAAAGTAAAAAATCCGCCATTTCGGCATCGAGTTGGTGCGCCGGCGGTGCTTCGTAGTGCACCTTTTGGCGATGCACGGGGCCCGAGACGACTTGCATAGGCCCCTGCGAATCATCACGCCATTGACCCACACGAATTGTCGAGAGTCCACTGTAACCGGTCGGGAACATGGCCGCATGCCAGCCAAACAATCGCTCGGCTGTCAGGGGTGCGTCGTGGTTCTGGGTCGCATCCAGCACCATATCCACCACCCCATCGACCTGCCTGTCTGCCGGGGCCAGACCGCCAATGTCCACGCCGAGGCGCCGGGCGACGGAGGAGCGTACCGAGTCAGGGTTCAGTTTCTCGCCCTCGATCTCGCTGGTCTTGAGAACATCCTCGGTCAGGGCGCGCAAGCTTGCCTGGTCGCGCGAATCCATTCCGAGATCGTGCATACGACCCAGAAGATGGCCTTGCGCAAGATGCACCTGGCAGAGCAAAGGCGCCAGTCGGCTGCGGTCATAAGCCCATCGCGGCCAGTCATCGCGTTGCCAGATGTAGGATTTATCTCCGCTTTTCATGCGGTGATTATGCGAGGCATTCGCCGCAGGGTCAAGATAATCGCCGCAATTTTTGCGGATTTAAGGGCTTTTATGCGCCGCGTTTTGTGGGGTGTCACTGATTCAGAGGGCTGGTCAGGCTAGACACTCAGGCGGGTCGATATCGTTGCTCTGTTCGAGCTTGGCCAGCCACGCATCAGCTTCCTCGGCTGCCACGTGCAATCCGGTCGCGCAATACGCTTCCCAAGCTTTGAGGGTGTCTCGGCGAAAGCTCTCCCGTTTTTCCATGTGAAGTGTGATTTCTTCGCGCATCAGCCAGCCCAAGGGTTGATGACGTCCAGTCCCAGACCCGCAAAATCCCGTTCATTCCTGGTAACGAGGCTCAATCCATGTTGGGCAGCCGTCGCACCCAATAAACTGTCAATGGCAGGCAAGGGTCGCCCGGCGGCGGCCACCAATCTGCCCCAGCGGTCTGCAACTTGCGCATCGATACCCAAAATGCGGCCGGCAAAAAAACCCGGCAAATCCGTCTCAAGCCAGTCTGTCAGGGACATGCGCCGTTTTGCGTCTGCCAAGCCTTCGATGCCTTTGCGTAGTTCACCAAGCGTTAGGACACTCAAATAAAGTGTTGACGCAGGTCTTTGAGTGAACCACTCCACAACGCCGGCATTGGGCGATTTGCGACGAAGTTCAGACAGAACATTGGTATCGAGCAGATAGCTCAAAACGACACCTCGCGAGTCAGGCTGGCGTCACGATCAAGGGAAACCTCGTCCAATCCATACAGCGGGGATTGGCGCATAAAGTCGACCAGAGAATGCTCGTTCCCCGTCAGACGTTCAAACATAGTGCGGGAGACCACCACCGCG
>JBIIEY010000164.1:0-5068 GCA_044237595.1 Burkholderiaceae bacterium
CATCCGACAGCATGGTGTGTGAAGTCGATTGCAGTCAGCAACTGATACGCGCAGTGGGGGGAGCCTTCTATTCGGGATTGATGGGACAAGGTGCAGTCGAGCAGTGGAACCGTCATACCCCTTGGGTTCGACCCGCAGCCGATACTGCACTCGAGAAGGTGCTGCAGTATGCGTGCACTCAACAAAAGTCGCAGTAACTGATCGTTCAATTCACGTAAGCTACACGGTCACACTATAGCCATGGAGAACTCACGATGAAGCGAAAACAGGCACGCCCAGCAAGATCCAATACGCTGATGATGGATGCTACCGATGGCAGCGGCAGCTTCAGCGGGTATCTCGCCTTGCCGCCAAGCGGTCGCGGCCCGGGTCTGGTGATCGCTCAGGAAATTTTTGGTGTGAACAAGCCGATGCGCGAGATTGCCGATGCGTTCGCTGCACGCGGCTACGTGGTACTGGTGCCTGATCTCTTCTGGCGAATGGCGCCGAACGTGGAGCTGGGCTACACCCCGGAGGACTGGCAAAAGGCCTTTGGATATTTCCAGCGATTCAATGTGGACACGGGCGTGGACGATATTCAGGCGTCCATCACCACCCTTCGCGAACAGGCATTCGTTAGTGGGCATGTCGGTGTGATGGGTTTCTGCCTTGGCGGGAAGCTAGCCTATCTCTCAGCATGTCGCACCGATGCCAATGTCGCCATTGGCTACTACGGCGTGGGCATCGAAGATGCGCTCGAGGAAGCCCGTCATTTGCACTGCCCGCTGGTGCTGCACATAGCACAGCTCGATAAATACTGTGATCAGGCAGCGAAGGACAAGATTAGCCAAAGCCTGGGGCATCGCGACGACGTCCAGGTCTGGCTCTACCCGGACGCTGACCACGCCTTTGCCCGCCCCGGTGGTGAGCATTACCACCAGCCCTCCGCCGATCTTGCACTGGAGCGCAGTCTGGGTGCGTTACAGCGTGCGCTCAAGTTTTGATGGCAGATGCCGATGCTTCTTAAATCTTAATTTGTCCTGAGTCGCCATGAAAACCACTATCCTCCGAACTCTCGCTCTGGCCACAGGTCTGCTGATTACGCTGGCTGGCTGCCACAGCACCTACTATCTGAACGGTGACAAGTACGTCGGCGAATTCCGGGATGGCAAGCGTACCGGTCAAGGCAGCTACTTCTTCCGTAACGGCGACCGCTTTGTCGGCGAATTCCGCAATGATGAATTCAATGGTCAGGGTACGCTGCGATTTGCGAATGGCAATCGCTACACCGGCAGCTTCAGCAAAAACCGTATCGAAGGACAAGGCACACTGCGTTATGCCAACGGCGATGAATACACCGGCGAATTCGTCGATGGCCAACGCCACGGACAAGGTGTCTACACCTACGCCACCGGTGGTAAATTCACCGGTGAATTCCGCGAAGATCAGCTGCCTGCGACAGTGACCTATACTTACAAGAATGGCGATCAGTATGTGGGTGAGTTCAAAGACTGGCGCTTCCATGGCAAAGGTAAAAAAACTTTCGCGAATGGTCGCGTACCCCTCGAAGGTCTGTGGGAAGAAGGCGAATTTGTACTAATGGAAGCCGCGCGCAAATAACGCCGCAATCAAATCAAACGATAGAAGAGAGCTGATTGGAAATTACGACAGGGCGTCCTTCGACGCTAGCCCCGAGGGGTATGGTCACCTGCCCGCATGCACTGGCATCGGCGGCCGGTGTTGATGTTCTGAGAGCAGGTGGTTCAGCAGTGGATGCGGCGATTGCCACCAGTGCTGCACTGGCGGTTGTTTATCCGCATATGACCGGTATCGGTGGTGATGCCTTCTGGTTGATCCATGATGCCAAGACCGGCAAGGTTCACTATCTGAATGGCGGTGGTCGCGCAGCGAAATCAGCTAGCATTGATTTTTTTACCGCGCGCGACCTGAAAGAAATTCCGTTTCGCGGCATTCTGCCCGCGAGCCTCACTACCCCCGGATCTGTTGACAGCTGGTGCAAGGCGCATGCGAATTGGGGTCGTCTGCCCCTCTCTCGCAATTTGCAGCAAGCGATTGCCTATGCGCACAATGGTTTTCCAGTCACTGGCCGACTGGCGGGTTGGATTGCACGCACCGAAGCCGAATTACGCGCACAACCCGATGCCGCTGCCATCTTCCTTGCAAACGGTGTACCTGCAACAGGAGCGCTGATACGCAACGCAGGTCTTGCCCGAACGCTGGAGGCTATTGGACGCGAAGGCCGCGCCGGTTTTTACGAAGGCGCTGTCGCTAAAGCTCTGGCTGGCTATGTACAGCAGCATGGTGGATTTTTTACCGAAGGCGATTTGCACGCACAAGAAGCCCGCTGGGGTGAACCGTTGGTCGGACAATACCGCGACCTGACCTTGTATCAGACGCCCGCACCGACGCAGGGCTTCACGGTGCTTGAAATGCTGAATCTGGTCGAGCCGCTCGATCTACGCAAGACAGGCTTCCTTGGCCCCGATCATGTGCACCTGCTGGTGCAGGCAAAACAGATTGCGTATCACGACCGTGATCGCTATCTGGCCGATCCGGATTTTGCTAACGTACCCTTGGATCGTCTGACCTCCAAAGCGTACGCAAACGAACGCCGCGCGCTGATTGATCCTGCGCACGCTCTACCGTGGGACAAGGTGCCCTCCTATGGCAATCTCACGGGTGACACGGTGTACATCGCGACCGTCGATGAAGAAGGTAATGCGGTCTCGCTCATACACAGCCTGTACGGTGCGTTTGGCTCTACTGTGGTGGCGGGTGATACCGGTGTGCTGCTGCAAAACCGCAGCGCGTACTTCTCGCTCGATCCTGCGCATCCGAATTGTCTGGCACCTGGCAAGATTCCAGTCCATACGCTGATCGCGTCAATGGGCAAGCGTAATGACAAGCTCTGGAGTGTACTCGGCTGCATGGGTGCCGATGGTCAGCCGCAAATACAACTGCAGGCCTATGTGGCGATGATGGATTTTGGTTGCGACATACAACAGGCGCTGGAAGCACCACGCTGGCTCTCAGGTCGCTTTGGTATCGGCGAGGCGCGCGACACGCTGCACATTGAAGGTAGATTTTCAGAAGAGACACTGCGCACACTGGACGCACGCGGGCATCAACTGAACCGCTGGGGCGCATGGAACGAACTCGCCGGTCATGCGCACGGCATTGTGATTGATCCGATCACGGGTGTGCGCTATGGTGGGTCGGATCCGCGCAGTGATGGGGCTGCGATCGGTTACTAAGTCCGACGCTTTTCAGCGCGCTGCAAGCTTACGGAAATCCTGCTCTAGCCCGGCCAGTTTTTCCTCTGCACGCTTACGTTGCGTTGGCGTGGCTAGTTTGTGCATGGCTGCTGAATTTACGCAGGCCTCGTTGAATAAATTGCGTCGCATTTCGGCGCCTACCGGGTCATCGGGGTGCAGGGCGCGCTCCATCAATGCGCGTATTTCTGCCTCTGCCAGCGCCAGAGAGGGTTTTGTTTTCCGTATTTTTTCCAGCGTTGCAAGAATGTCTTCCTGTCGTCGCTGACGCAGCATCCAGCTTATTTTCGGATCCAGCGCCGAGTGTGCAATCGCATCCCGAATCGCCTGTTTTTGAGCAGCGCTTAAGCGGCCATAGAAGAATTCGCTACGACTGCTCCACTCGTCAAAACGATCTTCTGCGAGCTCCTTTGCGGACACGTCCAGCCATTTCTCGCGCCATTGCTTGTCTTCCTCAGCAAATTTTTTACGAAGGCGTTTAAGGTTGGCTGGCTCGAGTGAGAGCGCAAGTGCAGCCGCCTGAGGTGCAGTTTGCAGCACCAGTGTCTCGAATTGGTCTCTGGCTTTCGCGATGGCGTCACAAGCAGCAGGCGGGCTCACATCAAC
Source organism: Burkholderiaceae bacterium (assembly GCA_044237595.1). Lineage (GTDB taxonomy): Bacteria > Pseudomonadota > Gammaproteobacteria > Burkholderiales > Burkholderiaceae_D > Pernthalerella. Next base: position 3,879 of record JBIIEY010000164.1, read on the forward strand.
TTTTGCCATCTGCTGGAGCTCGGCCAGAAAATCTGCATAGGCTGGCAACTGCGTGCTTCGATGCCAGGCATGCCAATCCTTCAGATCTGCTTTGACTTCGCGCTTCTGCGATTCATTAAAATCCAGATAACGATCCATCCACCAGTAAGCCAGTGTATCCAGCTGGTCATAGCCGGTACGAACCAGACCGCAGCTGGACAGGGCAAATGACAGCAGCACAACAGCGCAACGCTGCCATAGTCGCAAGTTCATTTTGGCGAGGAAGGGTAAAAGGAACTACAGTGTACGCCGCAATGCCTCGAAAAACAGATCAGCCTGCAAACGCTCTCCCCGCGTCTGTAGTTCGACTTGCGCTGCCATCGCTTCCGGTACGGGTTGCAATGGCAAGCCGGTGCGCAGTGCGAGAACTTCCACCATGCAGGCGCGCTCGACGTAATACAGATCATCAAACGCGTAAGCGACACTGTCGCCGCAAACGACAACACCGTGATTACCGAGAAACGCGATATCAGCATTACTCATCGCACGGGCGATGCGTTCACCCTCAGTGTGGTCAAGCGCAAGGCCGTTGTAATGCGCATCAATGGCGATGCGGCCATGAAAACGCATCGCGTTTTGGGATAAGGTCGTATCCAGCGCCCGAGCACTGGTGAGTGTGAGCGCTGTCGCATGCGGCATATGCGTGTGCATTACACAAGCCTTGCCGGCAATGCGATGAATCGCAGCGTGTATGTACATGGCAGTCGGCTCAACCTCATGGCGTCCGGCAAGCTTGTTACCTTGTTCATCAATCATCACGATATCGTCGGCACCAATCTCTTGCCACAGCAAGCCGCGCGGATTCAGAAGAAAGCGTCGCGAGCCATCGGGTAGTTCAACACTGAAATGATTGCACACGCCCTCGGCAAGACCATGATGCGCTGCCGCGCGCAAGGCCAGGGCAAGATCCTCGCGCAACCGCTTAACGGTATCTGATGCAAAATCCTGCGCATGATCCTGCGCATCGTTGTACTTATGCATGCGTTATCGCCTCCGACAAAACAGACTCGGGTGGTCTGGGAACAGGATGCAGGGATTCGTAGGCACGTGCTGCACGCAGCACCAACGCATCGCCAAACATGGGGCCAACAAATTGCAAACCCACCGGCAGACCCGCCGGTGTCAATCCACAGGGAATGGTGATTGCCGGT
>JBIIEY010000165.1:0-5065 GCA_044237595.1 Burkholderiaceae bacterium
ATGGGTCAAGCGCCCACTGACGCAGGAAGTCGCCACATTTCGGATCCGACAACTGAAAGAAATAATGTTCTGAAGACTTCATCACAGGCGCTGCACCTGTGAGAGTGGAGTAGGGATTTTTCAGCTCCGTTGGTGCGTACACGGCACTGCAGGATTCACAAGAATCTCCGTACTGATCTTTCGCGCCGCACTTCGGGCATTCGCCCTTGATGTAGCGATCCGGTAAAAACATATTCTTCACCGGATCAAAAAATTGTTCGACACTGCGCGTGGTGATTAGCTTGGCGTTATCGCGCAGTCGGCGATAAATTTCCTGTGACAGCGCATGATTTTCTTCGCCATCAGTGGAGTGCCAATTATCAAAGGCGATATGAAAGCCATCGAGATACTGTTTACGACCTGCAGCAATATTCGCCACAAAGGCCTGAGGTGTTAGGCCTGCTTTTTCAGCAGCGATCATGATTGGCGCACCGTGCGCATCATCGGCGCACACAAAATGTACCTCGTTGTCACGCATACGCATGAAGCGAACCCAGATATCAGCCTGGATGTACTCCATGATGTGGCCAACGTGGAAGGCGCCGTTGGCATAGGGCAGGGCCGTGGTAACGAAAATCTTGCGGGAATGGGCGTTGCTCATTGCGTGGGGTGACCGTAAAAGGCAAACCGCGATTTTATCAGTGACCACTCGCTCGCAGTGCTGAGCTTCAATGCCCGGGTCCAAAAGCCGCTGACCGCCTGGCAGCCGTCTTCTATGAGGCAATTTCAGCCTCCGGAGGACTCTTCGCCGCCTCGGGAGCTACGCCCATTTCGGCAGAGGCTCTAAAATAGCGGTTTTCCCGACGGCGCCCGCGCCCTGACCATGACTGTTCGCACCCGCTTTGCCCCCAGCCCCACCGGTTACCTTCACTTGGGCGGCGCCCGTACCGCGCTGTTTTCCTGGGCTTATGCCCGTCGCTTTGGCGGCACCTTCATTTTGCGTATTGAAGACACCGATCTGGAACGCTCCACGCCCGAGGCGGTGCAGGCCATTCTGGATGGCATGCAATGGCTGGGTCTAGATCACGATGAGGGACCGTTTTATCAGATGCAGCGCATGGATCGCTATCGCGAAGTGATCGGCCAAATGTTGGCAGCTGGCACGGCTTATCACTGCTATGCATCCCCTGAAGAAGTCGAAGCGATGCGTGAGCGCCAGCGCGCAGCCGGCGAGAAACCACGCTATGACGGCACCTGGCGGCCCGAGCCGGGCAAAACCATGCCAGCTATACCCGAGGGCCGGCAGCCAGTCGTGCGGTTCAAGAATCCACTGGACGGTGATGTCAGTTGGGATGACGCGGTCAAAGGCACGATCACTATCTCCAACCGGGAGCTTGATGATTTTGTGATCGCTCGTCCAGATGGCACACCGACCTACAACTTTTGTGTCGTGGTGGATGATTGGGACATGAAAATCACTCATGTGATTCGGGGCGATGACCATGTCAACAACACGCCCCGCCAGATCAATGTACTCAAAGCCTTGGGTGGCGAGTTGCCTGTCTATGGGCATGTACCGATGATTCTCGGTGCCGATGGCGAGAAACTATCCAAGCGTCACGGCGCAGTCAGCGTGATGGAGTATCCGGCACAGGGTTATCTGCGCGAGGCCATGCTCAATTATTTGGCGCGATTGGGCTGGAGTCATGGGGACGATGAGATCTTCAGTTTGGAGCAATTCTGCAGCTGGTTTGATATGGATCATCTGACTAAATCACCCGCGCAGTTCAACCCCGAGAAGCTGGCTTGGCTGAACAATCACTACATCAAGGCCACCGACAATACCGAGCTGGCCCGACTGGCTATGCCTGAACTCCAGCGTGATGGCGCTCAAATTGATGGTGGCCCCGCGCTGCCCGAGGTCATTGGATTACTCAAGGATCGCGCCAATACTGTGAACGAACTGGCCGATGCAGCGATGCTGTTTTATCGCGAGCCCAAGCCTGATCCGGCATTGCTTGCTCAGCATCTGACCGATGCTGCCCGTGTCGCGCTCCGGCAATTCGCTACCGCGGCGGCTGATATTGACTGGACCCGTGAAGCCATCAGCGCATTGATGAAACAAGTGCTGGCCGACTGCCAGCTGAAAATGCCGCAGCTGGCCATGCCCTTGCGATTGCTGGTTACTGGCCAGTTACAGACGCCATCGGTAGACGCCGTGCTTTTCCTGTTCGGGCGCGATAAGGTGCTTTCACGGCTGAATGCCGGGTTGGCTTAGGGCGATAGTAGCGATTTACAGAGGGTAAAAGATTCGGCTATAATCCCGCTTCTGACGCATATGGGGGTATAGCTCAGCTGGGAGAGCGCTTGCATGGCATGCAAGAGGTCAGCGGTTCGATCCCGCTTACCTCCACCACTGAGCTGGAATCAAATGTGCAGCAGCGGTAATTCATAGGTCGGCAATACGGACAGTTTTTGTCCCCATCGTCTAGAGGCCTAGGACATCACCCTTTCACGGTGAGTACCGGGGTTCGAATCCCCGTGGGGACGCCAGTATTACCCCCCCTTCACGCTAGTGATGGGGGGTTTTTTATTGCCGAAAGTACGGTCGTTCGTAATTTCGGCGGCATAGAACCCCGCATTCAACTTATCGCTTCGCATCGATGGAATGCTGAGGTGAACTCGCAAAACTTCGCTCTTTTCTGACAACTCCACTCGCTAAACAATTCGCATCAGCGCACGATTGTTTTATGCGTTCTCCGCTTCCGCAATTTCCTCAACGCTGTACAAATGTGTGCGCCCGCGCACGCTTGACGATGCAAAGGTTGTGTTTTGCATAAAGCTCGTCAAAAAAAGTCTTGCTAGAAAAATACCAAGAAATAAAACTGCGAGCTTGCGCTTTTCAACTTGTAACGTATACTCCACAAAAAATGTACGAAATCATTGACTACCTCACTCAAGGGGGAGCCGACCCATTTCTGGACTGGATAAGAGGGCTTTCAGATCGGCAAGCAAGGGCTAGAGTGATGGTGCGCGTACAACGCATGGCATCGGGCAATTTCGGAGATTACAAGCAACTCTCGGATGGCGTGTGTGAATTGCGCATCGACTACGGCCTAGGCTATCGGGTGTATTACGCGCGAGTCGGTAGCAAGCTGATTTTGTTGCTTGTGGGTGGTGACAAGCGAAAGCAGCAGGTCGATATTGAGACCGCCCTTGCCTATTTAAGAGACTGGAAGCGGAGAAATTATCATGACTAATGCAAGCCGTTCACACGATGAAGCAGTTATTGAGTTGCTGCGTGAAGACCCGTCATTTGCAGATGAATATCTGGCTGCTGCGATGGAAGAGGCCAATCAAGATGGCGGTCGCGAAGCATTACTAGCGGCGTTACGCCATGTGGCTGAAGCCCAAGGGATGGCGGCAGTTGCAGAGAGAGCAGGCATTCCTCGGGAAAGTCTCTATCGCGTGCTTTCGCCGAACGGCAATCCAACCATCAAAACGCTCTTGGCTGTGTTGGATGCTGCGGGCCTCAAGCTCGGCGTGCATCGCGCTGTGTCTGCAAGTCCAGGCAAATGAGAAGAAACGCTGTGCGTATGGCAAAGCGTTCCCCTCGGTGCAGATGGAAGATAACCGAAGTTTACGGATTCGTTCATTAGTGGCATTAGGCCGACTTCTGGTATCTCAAAAACTAGAATTTACGAAATAAATTGTCAGTTTTAATGATTAGAATGAACTTCGAGGATTTAATTCTGTAAGTTTTTCATTCGACAACCTTTCATGTCTTCCCAACCTGCGTATTTTGGTATCGATGACTCCGGTGAGCTGATTTGGCTCGGTACCCATGCGGGCGTGGACCTGGCAGAGGAGGCTGCGCATACGCAAGGTTTATCATTGCGGTTTTTAGTCGACTATCCCACGGCCCTCATGTTGCTGCGACGATTACAGATGTTCGCTGCACTCGAGCCTTTGCCTGGCTTGCGCTGGTTCACCCACTTTGAGTGGGACGGCAAGCTCTACCTGCTCGAGGAGTTGGGCAGCCGGGAAGATGCAGCTGCGATGTTGAACAGTTGTGACCATGAATCCGTAGCGCTGCTCGATCAGACGCAAATGCGCCACTGGGCTGAGGTGCTTCTCAAGCATATCGACCTCGCGGTGCCATGACTGCTCTCAACCGCGATCACAGATGCCCTCTCGGCTTGATGCGCTCGTTTTTATGGAGCGTTTTGGTTTTTGCTGTGATACACGTACCAGCAGAAGCGGCGCGACCTTTCGTCACCGATGATGCGCGTCTCACCACGGCGGGTAGCTGCCAGCTTGAGAGCTGGACACGCTTTTATGCCGACAGCACCGAGGTCTGGGCGCTACCTGCCTGCAACCCAACCGGTAATCTCGAATTGACTGTGGGGGGTGGGCAAGCGCGCAATCAGGACGCCTCTCTGTCCAGCTCTGAAGATTATGTGCTGCAAGCCAAAACACTATTCCGGGCACTTGAAACCAACGGCTGGGGCTGGGGGGCAGCGGTTGGTACGGTTCGCCATCCGGAGATCAATCCTGGCCCCAACCTTCATGGCAACACCTACCTTTATTTTCCGCTTTCATTGTCGTTTGCGGATGACCGGGTGGTCATGCACTTTAATACCGGATGGCTGCACGACAAGTCACTTTCACGCGAGCGGCTTACCTGGGGTATCGGCAGTGAGATCAATGCCACCCACCGGCTGACACTGGTGGCAGAAAGTTTTGGGGATGATCTTGCGGGTCCTTACTGGCAGACTGGTGTGCGCTACGCCATCATTCCGAATTTGTTCCAGGTGGATGCGACGGTTGGAAGACAAACCGGTGCCAGTGACGCGAATCGCTGGTTTTCTTTTGGGGTGCGTTTTACGCCGGCGAGTTTGTTCTGATGGGTAGTTAGATTTGCTTGCGCTGATGTCGACATCAAGTAAATGTGCACCGTGCTTATTCAGCGATGCGTAATCAAAAGCTGCTTTTTACTGAAGCGCATTTTCCCCGATAGAGCGTATGTCCACGCCGGCCTTTCTCCAGTGCAGTGATAATGATTTCACCGGTGCCGCGATTAAGC
>JBIIEY010000008.1:0-16648 GCA_044237595.1 Burkholderiaceae bacterium
GAGCCGGACACCACCGAAGCTGTGACCGCAGCCAAGCTGAAGAAAAGTGCGGAAATTTTAGGTAAAGCCCTTGGCGAAAAATGGCGAACTGCCGGTCAGCAGCCACGCAATTACATGGGACTCGAATCTCAGCGCAAAGCAGCTATACGATCTTTTCTGGATTCGAACATGCAGTTAGTGCTCAAAGAAATTCCTAATTCACAGAAGGCTGCAGCAGATGCTCAGTGGCTATTGAGTAAAGAAGCGTTTATCTCGTCGATGGCCAAGGCAGCGATTGCAGAATTTACTGGCAATGAGATTGGCGCCATTACAAACAACCAAATCACCATTGGTAACAAGGCGTACGACATTGGGAAAAAGATTGGTGACGGCGGGGAAGGTATTGTGAGGGTAGCAGAAACAACAAACGGTGTAAAAATCGCTGTCAAATCCACGCTACCATCGGGAACGAATCCGTCTTCACTTACAACTGAAATTGATCGTCATCTGCTTGCGTCAAACATTAATAATGAAAATATTCTGTCACTTCACGGCGCTTTTATAGGCGACGATGGCGCGCTGAGTATGGCAATGGAACTTGCCCCATATGGTGATCTGGCAAATATTTTTGAACGTTTTGACTCAACTCAGCGGCAGACGTTTATAGCGCGAGATCCGAAAAACCGGGAAAAATTACAGAATCTAGACAGATATATTGCAACGTCCTTATTCAATGGATTAACTGCTTTGCATGAAGGTGCGCAAATGCTGCACGGTGATCTAAAAGCAGCCAATGTGTTCATTGGGGCAAACGGTGTGCCAAAACTGGGGGACTTTGGCAAGTCGGTGTTGTTGGAGGAAAACATCGTTAAGGAATCAATGGTGGACGTTTTGGCACAATTGGCCCCGGAAGTTGCGCTGAATAAGAGAAGTTATTTCGAAATGACGACCAAGGGAGACGTCTGGTCTATGGGAATCGTTATTTTCCAAATGCTGACCGGTGAAGAATGCCCGATCAAGCCGACCAAAATGGGAGGCAGTGCTGATGGCGCCATGCTGTCCAGTATGGATAAATTCCATAACGATCCAACTATGCATGATACTCAAGCCAGAGCGCGCGCATTGAAGCTCGACACAATTCCCGATAAAGACATGGCTGACTTGCTTGTTAAGATATTCCACCCGGACCCCAATCAGCGGCCCACCGCTTCCCAAGCTCTTGCAGCACTAAACGCAATGGCTGGCCCAACTCCTCCGAACGAGGCTGAGCAGGGCAAGCTCCTGATTGAGTTGTCCCAATGGCCCGTCAATAACTCTAATAAATAAGCTCCTGCGAAAATCCTCGTCTATCGCGATCAGCCTTCTGATGTGACTACGGAGTCCGGTGGGCGATGCAACGGTGAGTTACTATGCGGGCGATTGTTTTTGCCGGATATCTATGGCCCGCACACCTTTTCTCCCGACTCGGGACGGTATTTCCCCCAGCTTGGTGTGGCTTCCCCAGGGACCTTGGAAAACCCTGGGGGATTATTTTGCCGTTCGCTTTCCTATGGTGACCGCTGAAAGCTGGGCAGACCGTATGTCGCGCGGTGAAGTGGTAGATGACTTGGGCGTAGCGCTCTCGCTGGACACCCCCTTCCGTACCGGGGCCTGTGTTTTTTATTACCGTCAGCGGCGCGATGAAACACCCATACCCTTTGAAGAAAAAATCCTGTTTTTAAATGATCAACTATTGGTGGTTGATAAACCGCATTTTGTCGCAGTGACGCCGGGCGGGCGGTTTTTGCGAGAGTCGCTTCTGGCTCGTCTGAAACGAAGCACAAGCATCGATACATTGACGCCAATTCACCGGCTCGACCGGGAAACCGCTGGCGTGATGATGTTTTCCGTTGACCCTTCTACGCGCAGTCTTTGGCAATCGCTATTCAGACATCAAAAAGTTAACAAGATTTACGAGGCTGTCGCCCCTTTTAGTGAATCAATGTTGTTTCCTCGAGAAATCAGTAGTTGCATTGTTCGTGATGATAAATTTTTTCGTATGCGCGAAACTGAAGCGGAAGCAAATGCGTTTACGACAATTGAAGTTATTGAGCGGCGTGGCCCACTGGCGCTTTATCGTTTGTATCCTCGCACCGGCAAAATGCATCAGTTACGCGTTCATATGAATTCACTTGGGATACCCATCATCAACGATCGTTTTTATCCAGAAGCCTTGCCAGCCGGTACGGATGATTTTTCTGCGCCCCTACAATTGCTAGCTCGGTCATTGTCTTTTACCGATCCTGTGAGCGGCGAGTGTCGAGTATTTGAAAGTAACTTCAGGCTTCAAGTAAACACCGGCTAAACAAAGCTAAAAAGATTCGCAAAACGGTGTACGGATTTTGGCTATTCAACATGGTATTTCATACGTAATTATGTCGCGATACAAAGTAGGATTGGTTTGAGTGACTTCACGTGGTTGTTTCGCGTTTGTCCCTATAAAAAGAGCAGCTTATGAATTCAGTGTCATCGGGGCTATCGAATGCTTTTTTTGTGCGACGGGCGATTATTGCCCTCTCGGCTGCCGCATTTGGCAGCGGCATGTCGATGCGTGTGGCAGATCCTATGCTGGTTCGACTGGCATCAGATTTTTCACTACCCTTGGGGACGGCCGCTTGGGTGGTCACCGTCTTTGGATTTGCTTATGGGGTTTCCCAATTGTTTTTCGGCCCCCTGGGCGACCGTTATGGGAAATATCTGGTCATTGCGTGGGGTTGCATCGCTTGCGCGGTGACAGCTTTGTTATGCGGACTTATGCGAGATTTCTCAGGTCTCTTAATCGCGCGTAGCTTGGCCGGCGCAACTGCCGCTGCAGTTATTCCTTTATCGATGGCCTGGATTGGTGATGTCGTCCCTTATGAAGATAGGCAATCCGTGTTGGCGCGGTTTTTAGTTGGACAAATTTTGGGCTTATCAACCGGGGTGTTGGTGGGCGGATGGTGCGCAGATTATTTGAACTGGCGCTCACCTTTTTTTCTGATCGCTTTCTGGTTTTTTGTTATTGGTATATATCTCATTCATTTGAATCGATCACTTCCCGAAAGTGCGCGTGTCCTCCATAAAGCGGATGGGAACACTTCATCTCGACTGGTTTCGGAATTTCGTGCAGTTTTGTCTATTCAGTGGGCGCGTACGGTGTTATTGACTGTATTTATTGAGGGCGCACTGGTATTTGTTGCGCTTGCTTTTCTGCCTGCACATTTTCACACGGTGTACAAGCTCTCACTTTCATCATCGGGTGCGATGGTCATGCTGTTTGGGCTCGGGGGTTTGATATTTGCGCTTGCGTCCCGATTCTTGGTTCGTCATTTCCGCGAGGTAGGCTTGACGCGTTACGGTGGTTTGGTGATGGGTTTGGCTTTGCTGATGGTTTCTTATTCAACGCAGTGGTTAGTTATCCTGCCCACATGTTTCTGTTTCGGTCTCGGTTTTTACATGTTGCATAACACTCTACAAATCAACGCAACGCAAATGGCGCCTGAAAGGCGTGGAGCTGCTGTTGCGGCTTTTGCTTCCTGTTTTTTTCTTGGTCAATCGATTGGTGTTGCGTTGGGTGGTGCTTTACTAGCGCTTACCAGCACCAAGCATTTGATTGCAATCGCCGGACTTGGGGTCGCGCTTGTGGGCCAGCGTTTTTCTCATCGGTTGGCCTCTAAACTTTCTTAACATTTTTATATCAAGAACGCGCTGCGAATGACCGGAGTTCCGCGGCCAGACTTGGCTGCAGTGAATCCATGTCGTTTGCCATTTGCTGAAGGCTCAACGCTGCGCTGACGCGGTCGTCGGTATATTTATGAGTGCTACCCTTGGACGTAAATAAACCCGACCACAGGCCCGCAAAACGACTCGGTAGGGATAAGGATAGGGGTTTGGTGGTTTTAGAAGGGACAAAATAATGATTTGACATGACGGCTCCAGTAAGTAGATTCTTTTGTTGCGGCGCAGTATAGTTTCTGGAGAGATATATTCAAAATTCTGTTTTTAGATATCTTTTATATTGAATTTCTATATCATACTATTTTGGGCTCACCACTTCGCTTGCCGTCCGTGAAGTTTTCCTTTAACCCGCTGGTGTTTTTTCTGCCATGAGCTTCCTGACCCTTGACCTCAATTTGCTGCGCGTATTCGACGCAGTCATGACCGAACAAAATCTCACGCGGGCTGCTAATCGTCTCGCCATGACGCAGCCGGCGGTATCTAATGCGGTCAAACGTTTACGTGACGCGCTGGCTGATGAGCTTTTGATCCGAACAGCACACGGCGTAAAACCAACCGCCCGTGCTGAATCATTATGGCCAGCAGTCAGACAAGCGCTGGCCGATTTAGAGGAAGCCGTTGCGCCTCGCTCTTTCGAACTGGCCAAAGCTCATGCCACTTTTCGAATGGCGATGGCCGATGCTACAGCTGGGTTGATGTTGCCACCTTTAGTCAGGCTCATTGAAAACGAAGCACCGGGTATCGACATACGTATGGTGCCACTCACAACACGCGAGCCGCGCCCTCAGCTACTCCGCGGGGATATTGATCTGGCGGTTGGTTTCTTCCCAGGTGTTGTCGCTCAACTACAAGGGGCTACCGAGACACCGATACGACATGAGCGACTGTATGCTGGTCAATATGTCTGCGTTATGAAGAAAAAACATTCGTTGGCGAAAGAAGATTTAACCGTAGATAAGTATTGCGGTGCAAACCACTTGTTGGTGAGTTTCTCAGGGCGGGCCCGCGGGCTGGTGGACGATGCCTTGCTGTCTTTGGGTAGACAGCGCCGGATCCTGTTAACGGTCAATCAATTTTTTACTGCAGGTAAAGTGGTGGCTGCTTCTGATTTGATCATGGTATTACCTCGTCATTTAATCGAAGCAACCGGGATGACGGATCATCTGGTGGCAAAAGAATTGCCCTTCGCAATGCCTGAGGTTCATATCGATATGTTGTGGCATGAGCGTAATGCCCGTTCTCCCGGACATCGTTGGTTGCGTGAGCAATTACGGGACTCCGATGTTCTTAACAAGATCGGTGTGGAAACCTGATATGTAACGTAGCCGAATTGTTTTCTGTGTAACCAAAGGGTTCCAAGGACTTTATTCCTTTGAAGATGACATATGTGAAAGTAGATAGGTTTATTCACAAATTCGCAGATACTTATTCACAGGTTTATTCAAGTCTTAAATCGCTGGAAATTTCTGCTTTTGCTTTTTGTTGTTTTATATAAGCTTGTATTTATAGATAGTAGTAATAGATAAGAGGAGCCAATTTTTGTGGATAACCCAAGATTGTCCTACTACTTCAAGCACTTGGGAAAAAGATAAACACTGAAAATACTGCGTAACCAAACAGGACAGTTTTTGTATAAAAATGAAGCTGACTGTACAGATCGAGCTTATTCACGTTGTGCCAAAGACTTATCCCAGTGTTTATCAACAGTCAGACTGACAACATTTTCCTTATTGGCCCCATAAGTCTTGCATGAGTTGAAACGCGTGCGTAATCGCAGACTCTTGCCGGCGGCTGTTCAAACATAGAAACGATAGCTCGGTCGTAACGTTAACAGCGTTAGCAATAACAATCCCGTGCGCCCGCGCTTCTCGTAGTGCAACTGAGTCGCGAACCAATGACAGGCCGATGCCGGATTTCACCAAGTCAAGCATAGAAGCTTCCTGATCTACCATAGCTACTTTCCACGGGTTAACCTGGTGTTGATCAAATACTTTGGTCAGCAAGCGATTGTGTACGGACTCAGGCGGCGACCACACCCAAGGCAAGGCGGCTAGTGCTTTCCAATCTTTGTTTTCAACCCGGCGGCGCCAGCCTTGTGGCGCAACAACGTTGTAAACAAACGAGGTCAAGACGAGCGAATGACAATCCCGAGCCGGAGTACCAACGAAATAACCAACATCCAAATGACCGTTGCGAATTTCCTGTTCGACCCAGCCGGACATACCTTGTTGCAGTCTAGTCGAGACATGAGGATGCGCTTCTACCAGTAATTTGAGGAAAGCACCTAAGCGGGTGAACTCGGGATCCAGAATGGTGCCGATGGAAAGGTGGCCGTCCAGGGTGGAATTGAAGGCGTGGGCAGCGTGGAGCAATTCAAGGCTGCTACTGATTATCCGTTCAGCCAAGGGAAGCAATTTAGCCCCATCTCGGGTCAGCACCATGCCCGTAGGTGTACGTGCAAACAGTTGTACTTTCAGACTTTGTTCTAGTGCTTTTATTTGCAAACTTACAGCGGGTTGGGTGAGGTGCAACTGCACAGCGGCACGCGTCAGGTTAGCTTCTCTGGCGACGGCGGTAAAAGCCCGCAACTGTGTGAGATCCATAAGCTATATAAGAAATATTTATACAAGACTGATGATAACTCATTGGATTTCTGCTTTTTAAACGAATATGCTCAAGCGGTGCTCGAAGACTACAAAAGGAAAATTTATGACAACGGCGTCACTTCCCGAGATTCCTCACTTTATCAACGGCAAGAAGGTAGCAACCACAAGTGGTCGCAGTCAGCCTGTGTTCAATCCCGCCACAGGGGCGCCGGTGGCCCAGGTCGCGTTGGGTAGTGCTGAAGAAGTTAATGCTGCTATTGCGGTTGCTTCCAAAGCCGCACCGGCATGGGCTGAAACGGCGCCGCTGAAGCGCGCTCGCGTGCTGTCCAAGTTCAAAGAGCTGCTGGAAAAACACCATGATGATTTGGCGGCGATGATTACGCGCGAGCACGGCAAAGTGTTCAGTGATGCCAAAGGTGAGGTGGTGCGTGGTCTGGAAATCGTGGAGTTTGCCAGTGGCATTCCCCAGTTACTGAAGACCCAGTTTACTGACAACATTGGCGGCGGCATTGATAACTGGCAGCTGCGCCAGCCCTTGGGTGTGACGGCAGGGATTACGCCGTTTAACTTCCCTGTGATGGTCCCGCTATGGATGGCGCCGGTTGCTATTGGTTGTGGCAATACTTTTGTTCTTAAGCCTTCCGAGCGAGACCCATCGCCATCCATTTTCATGGCGGAATTGTTGCAACAGGCGGGGTTGCCGGACGGGGTGTTCAATGTGGTCCAGGGAGACAAGCTCGCGGTGGACACGATTTTGCAGCACCCGGATGTCAAAGCCGTATCCTTCGTAGGATCAACACCGATTGCAGAATATATCTACACCGAAGGCAATCGTCGCAAGGGAGCCTATCCTCTCCGCATGCAGGCTTTAGGTGGCGCCAAAAACCATCTGGTAGTCATGCCGGATGCCGATCTGGATCAAGCGGTCGATGCCCTCATTGGTGCGGCGTACGGTTCGGCGGGCGAGCGTTGTATGGCGATTTCCGTGGCCGTCGCAGTCGGTAGTGTCGCAGACAAGCTGGTGGATGCACTGGTCCCTCGCGTCAAGGCGCTGAAAATTGATAACGGGATGAATCCGGCTTCTGAGATGGGTCCGGTCGTTACCGCAGCACACAAGGCGAAAATCGAAGATTACATCGCGCAGGGCAAGAGCGCCGGTGCGAGCTTGCTGGTTGACGGTCGGGGCCATACCGTTGTCGGCCATGAGCAGGGGTTTTTCTTGGGCGGGTCTTTATTTGACCATGTCACGCCGGAGATGACGATTTATCGCGAAGAGATTTTCGGGCCGGTGCTGTGCGTTGTGCGTGTACCGGATATGGCTGCAGCAATTGCATTGATTAATGCGCATGAATTCGGCAATGGTGTTTCGCTGTTTACTTCCGATGGCAATACAGCACGGGAATTCTCGCGTCGCATCGAGGTGGGTATGGTGGGCGTCAATGTGCCTATTCCTGTACCGATGGCCTGGCATTCTTTTGGTGGCTGGAAGCGTTCGCTGTTTGGTGACATGCATATTTATGGTGAAGAGGGCATTCGTTTTTATACGCGCTACAAATCCATCATGCAGCGCTGGCCTGAATCCATAGGCAAGGGCGCAGAATTCACTATGCCAGTGGCGAAATAAAAGGAGGCCGGGATGCAATCAGCAGGCACCTACGACTACATCATCATCGGTGCGGGTACAGCCGGCTGCGTGCTGGCCAATCGTCTTACGCAAGATCCGGGCGTGTCAGTACTCCTGATCGAAGCAGGTGGAAAAGACGACTACGCATGGATTCATATTCCGGTCGGGTATCTGTATTGCATCGATAATCCGCGCACCGATTGGCGCTTTCGCACGGAGCCGGATGCGGGCCTGAATGGCCGCTCGCTGATTTACCCTCGGGGCAAAGTATTGGGCGGGTGTTCGTCGATCAACGGCATGATCTATATGCGTGGCCAGTCGCGCGACTATGATGCTTGGGCAACCCTCACGGGCGATGCAAGCTGGGGTTGGGATCGGGTGTTACCGTTGTTTGTACATACCGAAGATCACCATGCCGGCCGTAGTGAATTCCATGGGGCGGGTGGCGAATGGCGCGTAGAGCAACAGCGCCTGCGTTGGGACATTCTTGATGCGTTCCGAGATGCCGCTGCGCAGACGGGTATACCGAAAATCGACGATTTCAATCGGGGTGATAACGAAGGCTGCAGTTACTTCGAAGTGAATCAGCGTAGCGGCATACGGTGGAACACGGCGAAAGCTTTTTTGCGCTCTGTGAAGGGTCGTCACGGCAACCTTGAAATCATGACGGGCTGCCATGTGCAGCGTTTGCGTATAGAACAAGGGGAGGGCGGTGCCGTTTGCAAAGGCGTTGAATTTACCGGCGGCGGGCAGCGCTGGTTTGCGCAAGCAACGCATGAAACTTTGCTCACGGCTGGTGCGATTGGTTCGCCACAAATTTTGCAATTGTCGGGTGTAGGTCCGGCGAATTTGCTGCAAGAACACGACATACCCGTCGTGGTCAATGCGCACGGCGTTGGCGAGAACTTGCAGGATCATTTGCAGCTGCGCATGGCATTCAAAGTGCGTAACGCGAAAACGCTCAACACCATGGCCAACAGCTTGCTGGGCAAGATGAAGATTGGTCTCGAATATGCGCTTAATCGCAGCGGCCCTATGTCAATGGCGCCGTCGCAGCTCGGCGCTTTCGCGCGCTCGGATGCCGCGCAGACAAGTGCGAATATTCAATACCACGTGCAGCCGTTGTCGCTTAATAAATTTGGCGAACCCTTGCACCCCTTCCCGGCGTTTACCGCGAGCGTATGCAATCTGCGTCCAACAGCACGCGGCCATGTTCGTATTGCGTCATCGGATGCTGCGCAAGCGCCCAAAATAACGCCGAATTATCTGAGCACGGAAGAAGACCGGCAGGTAGCTGCTGATGCGCTCCGTCTTACGCGCCGCATCGTGGCCGCACCGGCGCTGCAGCGCTATTCGCCCGAGGAATTTTTGCCGGGGCCCACATTTCAGACCGATGCGGAACTGGAGCTTGCGGCAGGCAATATTGGCACCACCATTTTTCATCCCGTTGGCACCTGCAAAATGGGTCGGGATGATGATGCAATGGCGGTACTCGATCCGCAGCTCAGGGTGCGCGGTGTCGCTGGCTTGCGGGTGATTGATGGCTCGGTCATGCCAGTGATTACGTCAGGCAATCCCAATTCCCCCATCATCATGATTGCGGATAAAGCCGCCGGCTTGATTCGCGCTGATAGGAATAGGGCAGTATCTTCCGCAGCCCCTGCCTGACAACCAGTATTCAAAAGGTTTTCGGCGATAGTGAATACTAACAAATAGCATGGAGGCCTTGCCGCCAGATGTATTGCTGCTCACTTTGGCTGCGGTACTCGCCGGTCTGGTGGATGCTGTGGTTGGGGGCGGTGGCTTGATTCAGGTGCCCATGCTGTTCAGCGTTTTTCCTGCCGCTGCGCCAGCCACCTTGTTTGGTACCAACAAACTGGCCTCAGTCTGGGGCACAGCAGTGGCGGCTCGAAGCTATGCGCAGCGCTTTCCAGTGGCCTGGAGCGTGGCCTTGCCCGCATCGCTGGCGGCGCTGGTCTTTGCGTTTGTCGGGGCTTGGGCAGTTTCAGTGTTTCCTCCGGTATTGCTGCGAAAGGCCCTGCCATTTTTTTTGCTTCTGGTTGCGGCTTACGTGCTGGTTCGAAAGGATTTTGGCAGCGTCCACCAGCCGATCGCAAAAGGCCGCCGAAAAACCCTCTTGGCAATTTCGGTTGGCGCACTGATTGGCTTGTACGATGGATTTTTCGGACCAGGGACGGGCAGTTTTCTGATTTTTCTCTTTGTTCGGGTGTTTGGCTTTGATTTCTTGCGAGCCTCTGCGGTCGCCAAGTTAGTCAATGTGGCCTGTAATCTGGCTGCGCTGGCGTTGTTTGCAGGGCTAGGCCACGTATTCTGGCAGCTGGGTTTGGTCATGGCTGCGGGCAATATTGTGGGCTCACTCATGGGTACGCGACTTGCCATCCATGGCGGCGCTGGGCTGGTCCGCAAGGTTTTCTTGTTCGTGGTCGGTGCCCTGATACTAAAAACCAGCGCTGACGCCTTTTTCTGAGCATGTGTGTTGCTGTTTCACGTGGAACAGTGCAAATCCACCAGCATTGGCGTTCCACGTGAAACAAGGTGCGTGATTGCCCTTATAATCCAGCCTCCGCTCTGCCTCTGGTCCGCCTGTTCCCATGGATTTCCCTACTGAATTTGATGTAATTGTCGTCGGAGGCGGTCACGCCGGGACAGAGGCTGCGCTCGTGGCCGCCCGCATGGGTCAGAAAACGCTGCTTCTGTCGCACAACATCGAGACGCTGGGACAAATGTCCTGCAATCCCTCGATAGGGGGTATTGGCAAAGGACATCTGGTGCGCGAGGTGGATGCGCTGGGCGGTGCGATGGCCATTGCGACCGACGAAGCGGGTATTCAGTTTCGCATCCTGAATTCTTCCAAGGGCCCGGCAGTTCGTGCCACGCGCGCCCAGGCAGATCGGCTGCTTTACAAGCAGGCGATACGCTCCCGGCTTGAAAACCAGCCGAATCTCTGGCTTTTCCAGCAGGCCGTCGATGATTTGATGGTCGAGGGTGACCGGGTTGTGGGTGCGGTGACCCAAGTCGGGCTACGATTTCGCGCTCGCGCGGTGGTGCTCACGGCCGGCACTTTCCTAGACGGCAAAATTCATGTCGGCCTGAATAATTACTCAGGCGGTCGGGCAGGGGATCCACCCGCGATTTCGCTGTCAACGCGCCTCAAAGAGCTGAAATTGCCCCAAGGCCGACTGAAAACCGGCACGCCGCCACGAATTGATGGTCGCAGCATTGATTTTTCCGTCATGACAGAGCAGCCCGGCGATATGGACCCGATTCCGGTGTTCTCCGTGATGGGTTCAGCTGCACTTCATCCCAAACAGCTGCCTTGCTGGATTACGCATACCAATGAAAAGACGCACGACATCATTCGTGCAGCGCTCGACAGAAGCCCGATGTTTACCGGCGTTATCGAGGGTGTGGGGCCGCGCTATTGCCCCTCCATCGAAGACAAAATTCATCGGTTTGCCGACAAAACATCCCATCAGATTTTCCTTGAGCCGGAAGGCTTGACCACGCATGAGTTTTATCCCAACGGCATATCCACCAGCTTGCCTTTTGACGCACAGCTTGCGCTCGTAAGATCGATGCGCGGGATGGAAAACGCCCATATCCTGCGGCCAGGCTACGCGATTGAATACGACTATTTTGATCCGCGCGGTCTGAAGTCTTCCCTTGAGACCCGCGCCATTCGCGGCCTGTTCTTTGCGGGACAAATTAACGGTACGACAGGCTATGAAGAGGCCGCGGCTCAGGGTTTGCTGGCCGGGATGAATGCCGCGTTACAGGCTCAGGGCCGTGAGCCGTGGACGCCGCGGCGTGATGAGGCTTATCTGGGCGTGCTGGTCGACGACCTCGTTACTCAGGGTGTTCAGGAGCCGTATCGCATGTTCACCAGCCGGGCCGAGTATCGGCTGAGCTTGCGTGAAGACAATGCCGATCTGCGACTGACCGAGATCGGCCGACAGTTGGGCTGTATTGGCGACGAGCAATGGGAGCATTTCGAGCGCCGGCGCGAGGCTATTGCGCGGGAGCTCGCGCGCTTGAAATCGACCTGGGTCAGTCCCCGGATTATTGCGGAAGCAGAAGCACAGCGTGTGTTAGGCAAAGGCATAGAGCGAGAGTATGCGCTCACCGACTTGCTCCGCCGCCCGGATGTCAGCTACGCGCAACTGATGAGCCTGACCGGCGTTGACGGCCGTCGTTTCGATGATCCGGCGCTCGATCCCGCCGTGGCCGAGCAGGTCGAGATTCAGGTCAAGTACGCCGGTTACATTGACCGTCAGGCGAAGGAGGTCGAGCGACATGACCACTACGAAAATCTCAAGCTGCCCGAGGCGCTCGATTACTTGAGTGTGAAAGCCTTGTCGATCGAGGTCCGGCAAAAGTTGGCAAAGCACCGGCCTGAAACCTTGGGTCAGGCATCCCGCATTGCGGGTGTTACGCCTGCAGCGATTTCGCTTTTACTGGTGCATTTGAAGAGGGGCGGTTTTCGCGACGCAGTCACTGATTCCCAGCGATCGGACGCTGCCTGAATGCAGTCTGAAGAACGAAAGAAGTTGCACACTGCGCTGAGCGCGTCGGCATCGCAGCTGCCGCTCAGTTTCAGTACGGAAATGCTTGAAAAACTGCTGGACTATCTGGCTCTGCTGCATAAATGGAACGCGGTCTACAACCTGACGGCGGTGCGTGATCCCTCGCAAATGCTGACGCAGCATTTGCTGGATTGCATGGCGACCGTACCGGCGTTTGTGAATGCCCAGCGCGTGCTGGATGTGGGCTCTGGCGGAGGCTTGCCGGGCGTTGTGGTCGCAATATGGGCGCAGCAGAATGCGCCTGCGATGCATGTGCATTTGATCGATACCGTGCACAAGAAGACGGCATTTTTGACGCAGGTAAAAGCCGAGCTGGGATTGCGCAATCTGACCGTGCACACAGGGCGAGTCGAGCAGCTCGAGATGGAAGAAAAATGCGATGTGATTACTTCGCGCGCGTTTGCAGATTTATCTGATTTCGTGCGTTGGTCAGAACACTTGCTTGCCTCAGGCGGCGAGCTGATTGCATTAAAAGGACAGGCGGTATCGGAAGAGCTCGAACGCTTGCCTGAACAATGGCAAATCACCCGGAGAACAGCGGTGAAGGTTCCGGGGCTGAATGCGCAGCGACATCTGGTTCATATCACCAGAACCAGTCAAGGTAGCGATTGAGATGGCAAACGAAATACCGAACAAAGTACCGAACCACCCAGCGCGAGCCAACAAGGGGCGCAATGTGACCGGTCAATACACCAACCTAAGATAACAACATTCATGGCAAAGATTTTTTGTATCGCCAATCAAAAAGGGGGCGTGGGCAAAACGACCACGGCGGTCAATCTCGCGGCGGGTTTGGCCAAGCTCGAGCAGCGCGTGCTTCTGGTAGACCTTGACCCGCAGGGTAATGCGACGATGGGTTCGGGGGTGAACAAATCCGATCTTGAGGTATCGGTGTACCAAGTGCTCCTCGGCATGGGCGATTTGCGTTCGGCGGTCCATACTTCCGAGACAGGTCATTATGATGTGCTGCCGTCCAACCGGGATTTGGCGGGTGCCGAAGTGGAAATGGTCGAGCTTGATCAGCGTGAGCTGCGACTCAAACAGGCGCTGGCCAGTGTCCTTGACCAATATGATTTTGTGCTGATCGATTGCCCGCCTGCGCTTTCCATGTTGACGCTGAACGGATTGTGCGCCGCGCACGGTGTAATCATTCCCATGCAGTGCGAGTACTACGCGCTGGAAGGACTTTCCGATTTGGTGAACACCATCAAGATCGTGCACGCAAAAATGAACCCTGACTTGAAAGTGATTGGCTTGCTGCGCGTGATGTTTGACCCGCGCATGATGCTCTCGCAACAGGTGTCATCACAGCTGGAAAAACATTTCGGCGATAAAGTTTTCAAGACCATCATTCCGCGCAATGTGCGTCTGGCAGAGGCGCCTTCGTATGGCATACCCGGTGTCATTTTTGATTCAGCGGCCAAGGGCGCCCAGGCCTATACAGCGTTTGGCAAAGAACTGCTGGATCGCATCG
Organism: Burkholderiaceae bacterium; assembly: GCA_044237595.1. Lineage (GTDB taxonomy): Bacteria > Pseudomonadota > Gammaproteobacteria > Burkholderiales > Burkholderiaceae_D > Pernthalerella. The sequence continues at coordinate 14,044 of JBIIEY010000008.1, forward strand.
CCGCGCTCTGATGTGCAGGGCAATCACAGATAAAGAAAGTAAACGTCATGATCAGTAAAAAACCGAAAGGCTTGGGTCGCGGACTCGAAGCCTTGCTGGGCGGCTCCTCCGATTTCACGAACGAAGCAACAGCAGCTACCGAGGCATCCCTCAGCTTGCCAGTTGCCGCACTTCAGCCCGGCAAGTATCAGCCACGCACCTATATGGATGAAACGGCGCTCAATGAGCTCGCGGACTCCATTCGTGCGCAGGGCCTTTTGCAAGCCTTGTTGGTGCGACCGATCAGCGACGGGAAAAATGGCGCAAGCCATGAAATCATTGCGGGCGAGCGAAGATTCCGCGCGGCGCAACTGGCTGGTTTGAAAGAGGTGCCGGTGCTGGTGCGCGAGGTGGATGACAAGGCCGCCGCAGCGATGGCGTTGATTGAAAACATGCAGCGTGAGGATCTCAATCCGCTCGAAGAAGCGCAGGGCATACAGCGGTTGATCGAGGAATTCAGTTTTACGCATGAGCAGGCTGCCGCGTCGGTGGGTCGTTCGCGCAGCGCGGTGTCGAACTTGTTGCGCTTGCTGAACCTTGCCAAGCCAGTGCAAGCGATGCTGATGGCCGGCGATCTGGATATGGGGCATGCGCGCGCGCTGCTGGCGGTTGACTCTGCAACCCAGATCACATTGGGCACCCAAATCATTGCCAAAGGATTATCGGTGCGAGAGGCCGAAAAACTGGTGGTGCGTACGACTACCGGCCAAGATGGCGCCAGATCAGTCACCAAAGACAAGTCACGCGACATCACAAGGTTGGAGGAAGAGTTGTCCGATGCCCTGGCAACGGCCGTCACGATCAAAGTCGGGGCAAAAAACAAGGGCGAGCTCATTATCGCGTTTGCCGGACTCGACCAACTCGAGGGTGTCATTGCGCGCCTGCGCACCGGCCAGGACTGATGCTGATTACGCAACATCCAATCTTGGTCCTGCCGGCAGGTTTCTGCCTGACCAATCAATTGACGCAAGTTGTTGAATCCACTTATAATCGCCGGGTTTTGCGGTACGCGTACCACGCCACGGCGCTGGGTGAATTTCTTCTCCCCAGTCCGCTAGAGCCAACCGGCTCGACCGAAATGTTTCCATGCTGCGACTGCTCCTGACACAGTTGGCAACGACGCTGGCTGCTGCAGCACTGGCTGGCCTTATTGCCGGTCAGCACGCTTTCTTTTCGGCCTTGTTTGGTGGTTTGTGTTGCGTGTTACCGAATGGTTTGTTCGCACTGCGTTTGCATATCGGTGCGTTGAAGCCAGGGGCTCTGAGTCCGATGACTTTCTTCATCGGGGAGTTCATCAAGATCGCAATGACGGTGGCGTTGCTCGCGGCTGTCGCCTGGTGGTATCGAGACTTGAATTGGCTGGCGCTCATCGCTGCTTTCATCGTCGCGCTGAAAAGTTACATTATCTTATTGTTTAGGCACTGACACATGGCATCAGAAACGGCAGTTGAGGGAGCAGCGCACGCGCCGAGCGCTTCCGAGTACATCGTCCACCATCTGGGTCACCTGTCCACGCAGCATCAGGACAAGATCATTGATTTCAGCATCTTCAATGTCGACACGATCATTCTGTCGGTGCTGATGGGTATTGTTGGCTTGTTCTTCATGATTCGCGCCGCGCAAAAGGCAACGTCGGGCGTTCCTGGCCGGTTTCAAGCCTTCGTTGAGTTGGTCGTTGAAATGGTGAATGACCAGGCGAAAAACATCGTTCATGGCGATCGCAGTTTCATCGCGCCTCTAGCACTGACGGTTTTTGTCTGGGTCGCGCTGATGAACTCCCTCGACTTTCTGCCCGTTGATCTTTTCTCTGCGATTTTTGGCCTGTTCGGCCTAGACATTCATTTCCGTGTAGTTCCGACCGCTGACCTCAATGGTGCGCTCGGCATGGCGATTGGCGTGTTTGCGCTGATGATCTACTACAACCTGAAGATCAAGGGCGTGGGCGGTTTCGTGCATGAGCTTTTCTGTGCACCGTTCGGCGCCCACCCTGCGTTGTGGCTCCCCAATCTCGGCCTGAACATTATCGAATTCGTTGCCAAGACGGTGTCATTAGGCATGCGACTCTTTGGCAACATGTACGCAGGCGAGCTCGTCTTCCTGCTGATCGCTCTGTTGGGTTCCACCGCGACATGGTGGGGTTTTGGCATGCACGTGGTGGCCGGCTCGATTTGGGCGATCTTCCACATTCTGATTGTTTTGTTGCAGGCATTCATCTTCATGATGCTTACGCTGGTGTATCTCGGCCAGGCGCATGAAGGTCACTGACCATTTTTGAAGTATCCGGGTTTTGTTTTTTTGACTTTGACTATCTAAGGAGTTTTCATGACTAACGTCGCCTTCGTTGCACTCGCTTGTGGTTTGATCATCGGCCTCGGCGCTATTGGCGCATGTATCGGGATTGGCATCATGGGTGGCAAATTCATCGAAGCTTCGGCTCGACAGCCAGAGCTGATGAACAGCCTGCAAACCAAGATGTTCCTGCTCGCAGGCCTGATCGATGCGGCGTTCCTGATCGGTGTTGGTATCGCGATGATGTTCGCGTTCGCAAACCCGTTCGCTGGCTGAT
>JBIIEY010000166.1:0-5024 GCA_044237595.1 Burkholderiaceae bacterium
TGCCTTGGCCGATTGCTTTGCGTCATCCTGCATGATGTATCGCACAAGCACATTAGTGTCCAAGCCTATCATCGCGCCGAAGCCCCACGCCGAGCAATTGCTGCGTTCATCTCATCAATAGAGATGCTCCTCGCTGGCTTGCCGAACATCCCTTTGAGCTCCTTAACGCTACGATTTGCTGCGACAAACTCGTAACGGCCCGGCGCGATCTGAATAAACTCCACCCGATCTCCGGCATCCACTTGTAAATCATTTCGCACGCTAACGGGAATCGTGATTTGCCCCTTGCTGGTGAGTGTTGCTGTCGTCATTTGAGCCCCCTTTGCCTTACTATATTGTAAGGAATTTTGAATGTCAATCCGACCTGTGGGAATTTTTTTCAATGAGCCATTAAACTACCCCTCGGCAGACACAAAAGAGATTTATCTTCAGGCGGAGCAATATGCGTTCTTTATTTCTAATTGGATTGCTTCTGATGAGCCCCGCAGCCTTTGCAGAGTGGCACCAATTCGACGAGCGACGTGACAATGATCTCAGTATCGTCTTGTATTACGAACCCGAAAGTCTGATCATGGGAGCCACCAGATACGAGCCCAGGAGCCCGCACAAATTGGATAAACCCAAAGTCTCGATCATGGTTATTTTTTCCAAATCAAAACCGCAGTTCTCATGGCGCGCAAGCAAATTTTTATGGGAAGCAAACTGCCCGTCGAAAAAAGTTCGATTGCTCGCCTCAGTGGATTTCACACAAATGGGAAAAGACCTTGCCCATGAGGTAAATGAACCTTACATGGAATGGATGGCAGCTGCTGACGGTGGCGTAAAAAATTCCGTCTACAACTTGCTTTGCGCAGACATGAAGAAAGATGCCAAATAACATTCATCGCATGAACGGCTTGCCTTATTCATGATGATTTTCCCGTTTTTAGCCTGTCATAACGGCGAAAGCCGGAACCCAGTGGGATTCACTGCTCAACTCATGACCAGAAATATCGTCGCTATCATTCGCACTCGCGACGTTTGCGTTCGCTTCATGAAACAATTCAAATAGGCAGCCACGCTCTAAGGCACATCCACCATGGAGACGCTGAAAAAATCCAGTTTTTTTAGGGCGAGCTGACAGCGATAATCAGTTAACCACCTCAGGTGAAACCATACTTCGCCAAAACAGGTTGGTAAATATTCCACCACTTCCTGCCATTCCAGAACTCGAACTGTTTTTCGAGCACTTCCAGTTTCGATGATCCGACGACCTTCTTTATCACTTCAAAATGTTTAGTGGCAGTCGCTTGGTCACCCATTTTGTCTGCGATAAAGCCAGAATAAAGCTCGTACCAGAAAAATCCAGGTGAAGGCACTTGCTGAATGTGCTTCAGCGCCAAATCATATTGACCCCAAGCCGCATACGCCGATGTCAAACCATAATGCTTCCCCGGCGTTGCATTGGCGCGATCGAGCTCATCAGCCCGCTTGAGCGTCTCAAAGCCTTTCTGCCACTGGCAACCACCGGACACATAAGTACCCTTGGCCGCTTTCCAATCGAGGAATTGCTTCTCGCTGCAATCACCGCCCCAGAGCGAAAGGTAGCCAATATCATTGAGCACCGTGACATTGTTAGGCCCCAATTCATAAGCCTTGTCCAATGCCTGGAACATCGCCGGCCAATTTTTTTGCATGAAGAGCAGCCCGCCGCGCATGGAATACAAATCAGCGCGCATCGGTTCAAGCTTGATGGCATGGTCCATGTGCGCCAAACCTTCAACGATGACTTGAGGATCTTTCAAGATTCCAAAGGAATACCCGAACCGCTGCATCGAAGCCAGATTCAAACGTGCATCCACATAGTTGGGGTCAGCATCCACCGCTTGCTGAAGGCACGTCATTCCCTTGACAAAATCATCCGCCTGAAAGCTCACATAGAATGTGCCGCGCACAAAACTGACACATTCATAAGCACTGAGATTTTCAGTGCCTCTCGTCTTCACTCTCTGCACAATATCCTTAGATATCGCAGAATTATTAAGGCCAGCCACTTCATTTACAACCGCATTGACGATCTCATCTTGAGTCGCAAATATATCTTTACCCACCAATTGCTTGTCATAGGCTTTACTCCAGACAGTGGACATGTTCGAGGTATTGATAAGACTGATCGACAACCTGAATTTGTCATCTGTCTGACGGAGATTGCCATCAACGACGTACTGGGCACCTGCTTGCGGCCCCGCTGCAGCAAGATCATCTGGCCGCTTGGACAATCGAATGACATTCAGCATTTTCGACACACCGCTCAGCCCATTCGCAATATCCTGGGTAAGACCAGCGGCGAAATTTTTGCTTGAGGGATCCTGACTGCTAGTTTCAATCGGAAGCACCACGATGGTGTTGGCTGCCATCGGCTGAACAGTGTTCTTTTCACTGTCTTTACCTGCCCGGATCATCCATCCGGTCACAAGTACCGCCAGGACTGCAACAGCGACCCCAATGTATTTAAAGCTGCTGACTGACTGCTTGGAGGGACTTTCCTTGCCGATGCCAGGCAGCGGCTGGGCACCACTTGGAGCACCGATATTGAGTTGATATACACGCACAGGGTCTTCGATATTCTTCAGTTCCTGATGACCTCTGTCCTCGAACGCAAAATTGAATTTGCGGCGTACCTCTGCATACACCTTGTCGGAGATGGAAATACCGCCTGGAGCAGCAATACCCTCCAACCGAGCAGCGATATTAACGCCCTCGCCGTACAAATTATCACCCTCGATGATAATATCTCCGACATTCACACCGATACGGAATTTCATTTGCTCGATGGGCGGCAATGACTCATTGCGAGATGTGATCAGTTTCTGGATATCGACGGCAGCAGAGACCGCTGAAACAGCACTTGAAAATTCGATCATGAAGGCATCGCCAGCCGTATTGAAAATACGGCCTCGATTTTCGGCCACAACGCTTTCAATGATCTCGCGGCATGCGCGGAGATGCTTGAGCGTTCCCTCTTCGTCGCGACCCATCTTTTCCGAATACGATACAACATCCATCGCAAGAATGGCCGCCATCTTCCTTTCGGTCGCCGTCATGCTGTCGCCTCCTCTTTGTTGTAGGTATTCTCAGGCTGCTTTTTTGCCAATACTGACCGGCACGGGTGAAACCCTGATTGAAGGTTAGCAGAAACGCTTTGGACCTACAATTTGAGTAGTTAGGGGGTGCAAAACCTTGTAAGACAACCCAGTAGACGTATACCTCTTGCTCATCCTGAATTATGAAACTCGCAATATCTGCTTGTCGATCACCTGCGTCGACGGACTAAAGATCACCGCTCTGCGAGGCGCAACGGTCATGCTTTTGATCATGTGGTGCTTGTTGTTGATTTTTTCGGCAAAATGCCACAGCACATTACGTGCGGTAGCTTGGCAGATGCTAATCCGCTAGTCATAGGGCAGTGAATTGAGCCTCACCAAGTGCGTGAGCGCCCGTTTTGTACAGTGACCTTATTGCCGAGTTGGTCGCCGGGAGGGAACGAAGATATGAAAAAAATGTACCTGCTTGCCACTCTGTTGATTTTATCCAGTACCGCGACCGCTGCAGGAAAAACAAAACTTGATCGACTACTGTCTGCCGACATGATCGGCCTGCAAAGGGCTTATTTTGAAAAAATCGCCGGCGTGGCCAAACGCATCAGCGATAAACGCCGTCAATATGACATTCGCGGCTGTTTGATCAACATTGTTGAGGACACCAATAAAACGATCTTGTCCATCGAACTCGAAAACATTTCAGAGCGATGTACGTTTGATACAGCGAATCTTTTTATGCAAGGACCAGCGCACAAACTCACCTTTGCCCGGCTCAATGATGTGAACATAGGCGGTGGCGCAAAAGAAGCATGCCTGGGGTTGTGCGGCAATGCCGCGCCGCCTGTTTATGGGCTAACGGTTCAGACACCGCATGCGATGACGTTGATAGAATTCGATGCAGAGGTTAGCAATACCGACGCTTCTGCACATGCAGCAGAACGACTTCGACAGCAATTAGAGAGACAATTTCCCGGGGTTGAACTGTACGGCGACTATCTCGGAAAAAGCATTCCCGCCAAAGTTTTTACGGAAATGTGGCTGAAAGAATTTCAGCATATGCGGATCACCTCTATTCGATTTGGCTACAACTTGTTTGATAACTGATTCACGATCAGGCTAAACCACCCATTCCACGCCCAGTACTTTGCAGACACGGAAAATGGTGTCGAAGCGTGGTTGATCACCCGCTCTCAGCGGTTCGTAGAGTGACTCGCTGAATCATTCAAATAGGCCGCAACGCTCTCCGGCACATCCACCATAACCCGCACGCCCAAGCCGTCAAGCACTTGAAAGAGCTTGCCCCACTGAACGGATTCGCTGCCACGTTCAACCTTGCCAAGGAAGTTCTCGCTGACGCCGATACTGCCTGCGGCATCGTCCTGACGGATTTTCTGTGCCTTACGGCTAGGCCGCACCACCCTGCCGATGGCGGCCGCATTATCGATGGGTATTTTTATAGTCAATACTCACGTTTGTGTGGATTTTTGGCCAAGCAGATGGATGTTGCAACAAATCCTTTTGCTCGTGTGGATTTTAGCTGTTCGCGTTCTTGATTAGATGAAATCCTTTAGATCGTGAAGATTTTATTGGAGAGTCCAATTCTCCACCCGCACACATCTCGCTCAAGTGGAAAACGAAATAGACAACCATCGGACTACAAAGCCGTTAGCCACAAACATAAAGCCTTAGTTGGTAATTGAACCACTCGCGTAGCGGCAGTGCTACACATTGCTGTTAACTTTTTGATGCTATTGCAAAATTTACCTACTAGGAAATTCATCGCAAACTTGCAGCCCAGACCCAATCAGAAGTCCAAGCAAGGAATCGAAACACCGAAGCAGAATATTGATTTGATTCGCGCCCGTTTGAAGGTTGCTCAAGCGCATACCAAAGGAGCTGAAAATGATTGAAATAGAAAACGGATCAACCAACGTCTACGAAGAT
>JBIIEY010000168.1:0-5011 GCA_044237595.1 Burkholderiaceae bacterium
CATGACCGGCATATGGCTGGGTGTTCATGCGCCTGAACGTATTGATCGGCTCGCGCTATGCAATACCAGTGCCGCGATCGGTCTTCCTGAAGTGTGGAATGCGCGTATCAGCAAAGTTCGTCAGGAAGGTATGGCGTCGATTATCGAGACTGTGCTTGATCGCTGGTTTACTGCGGATTTTATTGCGCATGCGCCAGCTCAGGTGGAGCGTGTTCGACGCATGCTGACCAATACCTCCGTCGAGGGTTATGTGGCCAATTGTGCTGCAGTACGTGACATGGATCAGCGCGCCGAGCTCTCGAAAATTTCTGCGCCTACGTTGGTAATCGCTGGGCGGCATGACAAGTCCACGCCACCCGAACATGGTGAGCTGATCGCACGCGCGATTCAGGGCGCACGATACGTCGAGCTCAATGCAGCTCATTTATCGAATTGGGAAGTGGCGCAAGCTTTTACGCAAAATCTGCTTGGTTTTATGCTGAACAAGGAAAGTGCACATGGATGAAAAAGAACGTTACGAACAGGGCATGACAAAGCGCCGTCAGGTTCTCGGCGACGCGCATGTGGATAGGGCGCAGGCCAATCGCACCGACCTCACGAGTGATTTTCAGGATCTGATCACGCGCTACGCATGGGGTGAAATCTGGACACGTCCGGGTTTGCCAGCGCACACTCGCAGTCTGATGACAATCTGCATGATGGTGGCACTCAATCGCGAAGAGGAGCTCAAGCTGCACCTGCGCGCTGCTGCGAATAACGGTGTCACCCGTGAAGAGATCAGCGAGGCACTGCTGCAGACGGCGATTTATTGTGGTGTGCCTGCGGCGAATAGCGCCTTCGCATTGGCGCAGCAGGTATTTGCCGCGATGGATGCTGGTACCTGAATATCGTTTTCTTATTCGATGCTCAATAGCGGCAGCCAGTTTGAACCAGCATCAGCATCATAAAAATCCTTTCCCTTCAAAGGTCGCTGTCTTTGCTCGACCGGAAGTACATCGGGCGCAATGAAAGGCGCCATGTCGACCTCGAACAGCGTGCCGGCAATACGATCACCGTCGATACGCAAACGGTAGTACAAACCATTGAACGGATTGACATGCAAATCCGTAGAGCGTGTTCGCATGAACATGAGTGCATATTCCAGCGGCAGTAAATCGTCTTTGCTGATCAGTGCCGCTTCGTTATGCACAGGGAACCAGCACAGACGTTGCACGGGACCGGTCAGGCAGAGAAACGGACGCATCGCCAGAAAATAATCCTGCATGTTGGGCGCCATCTCGATCCGGAATGCGGTTTTTCCCTGCTCAGCATCTGAAAAAATGACCTGACCGATGGTGTGACGTTCGCCTGCTGTGTTGGAGAGAACAATGTTTCGGGTGCCGTTCCAGTCAGCAGCCAGCGCGGGCAGGCCGACCATCAGGCCCATGATCCAAAATAGCGTCGCGCGCCATGGTCTTGTTTTCATTCATCCCTCCCGCTGCTGGTGTGCGTAAAACCTAGTATACGATGCAGCGTCATCCTGGTCGCGGAAGGGCTGTAAGCCGCTTCCTGTATATTCGCACTGTGACCAGTAATCGCGGCCAGCCGCGTTATTTTGATAGAAACACTCAGCAGATCCAGCATGCTCTCAGCAATCCAATCAGAAAACACCATTGCCGTCATGGGCGCAGGCTCGGTCGGTTGTTATTTCGGCGGCATGCTCGCGCGTGCCGGCTACCCCGTCACCCTGATTGGGCGACCATCGCATGTCGATGCCATTCAGCAGAAGGGACTTTTGCTGGAGACACTGAGTTTTACCGAGTATGTAAAACTCCATGCGAGTACCGAGGTAAGTGATATCACCTCAGCGCGCGTGGTGCTCTTCTGTGTGAAGTCAACCGATACGGTAAGTGCGGCGGAGGCTATGCTGCCGTATTTGTCGCCGGATGCGATTATTCTGTCGCTGCAAAATGGCGTGGAAAATGCAGAGACGCTGCAGAGTTTTTTGCCCCAGCGAGTCATACCCGCGGTGGTTTACGTGGCCACTGAAATGGCCGGTCCGGGCCATCTCAAACATCACGGACGTGGCGAACTCGCGATTGGTGATTCCCCCGTCAGCGAGCAGCTCGCAGCGAAATGCACCGAAGCAGGTGTGCCGGTGCAGGTGTCGACGAATATTATGGGTATTTTATGGGGTAAGCTGATTGTCAATTGCGCGTACAACGCGCTCTCTGCCATTGCCCAGCAGCCCTACGGCAAGCTGGTGGAAGTTCCTGGTGTGCGTGAGCTGATGCACACAGTCGTGACCGAGTGCCTCGCTGTCGCGAAGGCAGCGGGTGTGCAGGTTCCGGGTGACAGCTATGAAATCGTCAGGCAGGTTTCAAGCAATATGGCGACACAGTATTCATCAACGGCGCAAGATGTCGCACGCGGCAAGCCGAACGAGATTGATTATCTGAATGGTTATGTGTGCAGGCAGGGAGCGCTATTGGGTATACCCACACCAGTCAATCAGACGCTGCTGACGCTGGTAAAACTGATTTCAACAAAATAAAACAAGGAGATAAAAATGGATCAGCAGGCATTCAAGACAATGCTGGAGAGTGAAGGCTTTGAAGTCCTTATTGTCGAGCGCGAAGCAAACCAGGGAATGGATTTGCACAGTCATCCTTTTGAAGCCAAGGCGATGATCATTGAAGGTGACATTCGTGTTGTAGTGGACGGCAAGGAAAGACACTGCCAGGTAGGCGACACTTTTCATCTGGCCGCCAACATCATGCACACTGAAGCTTATGGACCCAATGGCGTGAAATTCATCGCGGGCCGTAAAGCAGTTGGGTGATTCAAATGAAAAATCCCGGGCTTGTGGCCCGGGATTTTTTTCTTGCGTACTACCGGTGTATTTTGCTGGGCTTAACCGATGAGATCAACGCGACCAGTCAGGTCCATGATGCCGGTGATCACGCTCAGTTTGGGATGGCGCGTGTTGACTTCCTTGCGGAACAACGCGAGTGCTTCACCGTGCGATCCCGTCTCGACTTCTTTTTCTGCCACGCCCGCTGCGCCAAAGGCCAGCTTGGCGGCACCGCAATCACGATGGGACAATGCAACCACACGTTTGATGTGATGCAGAGCGACTGTGATTTCGAGATTGTCCCAGAAGGTTTTGTGCCAGGGCGCAAACTTGGGATGAACCGCACCGAGTGGACCACCCGCCATCACGAAATGGCTATAGTTGTCACCCAGCTTCTCGCGATCCACACCGGAGAGCAGGCCCATGTACTGCCAGCTCAGTGTGGTGAAACGAGGATCGATGCAATTGACCAGCATGGCTTCGTAGTTGCCGCCAGCTGCCATGGATCGACCTGGTACAAAGCCCATCATCCCGCCAGCCAGAACAGCGGCGCCGGTTGCCAGAAACTGGCGACGCGAGGTACCCGATGAAACAGGGGTGCAGCATGGGCAGCCTGCCTGATGCAGTTCGCCCGGCAGCGTCTCAATAATTTTTTCAGCCACTTTTTTTCTCCTTTGATAACAAGACTGCCGGTCAGGATGGCATTCAGTGAATCGAATGCGATCTGTACCTGATAAAACGCTGTCAAATATGAAATAAACTCAGCGTTATTGCAAATTAATATGAACGACCATCAGGGAATCGAACCCAGCATTGCAAATCTTTAGTCCTGATGAGTATATTTGTTTGTGCCAAGGGCTACAGAAAATCGTCGCCGGTTCGATTATCCATGACAAGAGAATTTGTCTGCGGGGGTAAGTGTCGTCGTTAAGACTACCCCTTTATGTTTTTGATAATGCTCATGGCAACCCCATGAAATGGCAAGCAAACCCGTTGAATCCGGAACACCGCCAGGGCGGCCAGAATCAACGGTTTCAGAGCTTCACTCGCTTTGTGAGGGAAAACAGGATGAACTTCAATAAACTGATCGGGACCATGATGACCCTGATGCTTTCGAGCGCTGCTGCTTTTGCGGCCGACGCGCATCATGGCGATCACGCTGCCGCACCCGCGACAGACAGTCACGCCGCCGCTGCAAAAGAGGCGTCCCCAAAAGACGGGCAGGGCAAGGACACGGCCGCGAAAGATGCAGCGGCGCAGTCCACAGATGAGCCAGCCAAACCCGCAGTGGTTAAAAAGTCGCGCAAACCTGCACGTGCAAAGCCACAGCACAAGGCACCGACTCACGGCACATCAACTGAAGCGCACGGCGGCAACGATGCCTCATCCGCAGATGCTCATGCCAATAACTCGACACAAGCGACCCCAAGCGCGAGCGAGGGGAATGGCAGCAAGCGTCTACGCGTAAAGCAACGCAATATTGCCGCCAATGCTGCCGTGAACCAAGCTGAGGCGAATGCGCCATCCGCAACCGAAGCCAAGGCAGGACATGGTGCCCCGGATGCACCCGCAGCGAACGCTGCGCATGACGGGCATGGTGGGCATGACGCATCAACGAAGCCCGCTGATCCCGCACCGACTGCGAAACCGGCAGCAAAGGGTGGTGCGAGTATGCCTGCAGCGATAGCGCCCAAAAAAGCTTTGGTGGAAAGCGATGCACATGACAGCAATGAAAGTCATGCTGCGCCAGCGGCGGCTCATCATGATGGTCACGCAGCACCTGCTGCACCCTCAGCTCACGCTGCCGCGGATACGCATGCTGACAGCCACACCGCACCCGCAAAATCTGCCAGTGCTGAGCCATCGTCAGACTATTGCAACCCACCGCTGAAATCCGAGGTTGCGGCGCTGTTCGACCGCTGGAATGCTTCGCTGCGTACTGGCGATCCTAAAAAAGTTGCGGCCAACTATGCGCCCGGTTCTGTTCTTTTGCCGACAGTCTCGAATCGCGCGCGATTCACCACGGCAGAAAAAGAGGATTACTTCACCCACTTCCTCGCACGTCGCCCTGAAGGCACTATCGACGATCGGGTGATTGATGTCGACTGCAACAGTGCAACCGATGCCGGGCTCTACACTTTCCGGTTTTCCGATGGCACGACGGTCAAGGCACGTTAC
>JBIIEY010000169.1:0-5009 GCA_044237595.1 Burkholderiaceae bacterium
CCATTGGCGCCGGCGTATTACGTGATGTTTGGCGCGGTGGTGGGATTGAGTGCATCGTATTTTCTGACGGAGCGGTTTCGGGATGAGGTTTTGCATTGAACGGGTGGTTTTACTGTTCACCAGCTGACATTTAATGCGGATGAATATCTTTGGCCGCCTGGAGAGATACAACATGATGCGACACCTTCTGATTTTTCTACTGCTATCGTTTGCGGCACACTTCACGCAAGCTGAGGAAGTCTATGGTCCCGAGCTGGAGGGCTTCGACTACCCCTGGCCAGAGTACCGGTTTCATTTCACATCCCAGCGTCAGTCGGTGCAGATGGCTTATCTCGAGCTGATGCCAGAAAAGCCCAATGGCCGTACTGCTGTGCTTCTGCATGGTAAAAACTTTTGCAGCGCGACCTGGGAAGGGACGCTACGTTTTCTGCAGAAACAGGGCTATCGCGTAATCGCACCGGATCAGATCGGCTTTTGCAAATCCAGTCGGCCTGCTGCGTATCAGTACAGTTTTCATCAGCTCGCGCACAACACCAAAGCCCTGCTGGATTCACTGGGCATAGCCAAAGTCACTGTGATGGGTCATTCCACCGGCGGTATGCTGGCTACGCGGTTTGCGCTGATGTTTCCAGATAGCGTCGAGCAGCTGGTCATGGTGAATCCGATTGGTCTTGAAGACTGGAAGGCCGAAGGTGTACCGGCCTTGTCGGTAGACGAGTGGTATGCGCGTGAGCGCAAGGTGACCGCGACGATGATTCGCAATTACGAACGCAGCACCTATTACGTCAATGAGTGGCGACCCGAATACGAGACTTGGGTGCAAATGCTTGCGGGTATGTATCGCGGGCCGGGTGGGTTTACCGTGGCCTGGCACTCGGCGCTGTTGTATGACATGATTTTTACGCAGCCGGTGATGTATGAATTTCCGAATCTGCGCGTACCCACACTGCTCTTGATCGGCGAGAAGGACAACACGGCGATTGGCAAGGATATCGCGCCACCTGAAGTGAAATCGCGTCTGGGTAATTATCCTGCACTGGCGCGCCGTACAGCTGCCGCGATTCCGGGTGCATCGTTGGTGCTGTTTCCGGAGTTGGGGCATGCGCCGCAGATGCAGGATCCGGATCGATTTCATCGTGCGCTGATCGATGGTCTGAATCGTCGCATGCCGTAAATATCATATTCTCTGAATCCTCATTACTTCAATATCCTTTAAATATCCTCTCATCATGACTCAAGCCCCCAGCGCAGAAGACCAATTTGATGAGCAGGCTTCACGCCGGCTCGAATCCATTTATCTCACGCCCGATGTCGCGGCTCAGCGCGCACAGGTCATGGACTTGCTGCAAGCGCAGCCGGGGCAGCGTGCGCTGGATATTGGCTGTGGCCCCGGCCTCACCACGCAGTCGCTGGCCGAGGCGCTGGGTGACACCGGACAGGTGTTGGGTGTGGATATCGCGGCACCCATGTTGACGATTGCGCGTCAGCGCTGTGCGTCCTTGCCTCAGGCGCGGTTCGAGCTATGCGATGTGAATGCCTTGCCTTGTGACGATGCCAGCATCGACATCGCGCTAGCATCGCAGGTGTATGAGTACGTTGAAACAATTGATGCAGCGCTCAGAGAACTGGCCCGCGTGATACGGCCGGGTGGCAGAGCAGTGTTGGTGGATACCGATTGGGAGTCCGCTGTCTGGGCCAGTCACGATGATGTGCGCATGCGCCGCGTGCTGGAAACCTGGAATGAACACATACCGCATCCGCAGTTGCCACGCACATTAAAGCGCCGTATGGAAGAGGCGGGGTTTGGTTCTGTTTCGGTGACGGTCGTACCTTTACTAAATTCTGTGTATGACCGCCAGACGTACAGCGTCGGCATGATGGACATGATCGGCGCTTTTGTTACGGGGCGTAATGGACTCAGCGCAGAGGATATCGCAGCGTGGAAGGCCGATGCTGCGACTATCGGTGCCGAGAATGGCTATTTTTTCAGTCTGAGCCGTTATGTGTTTGTGGGCGAGCGGCGGTGATGCTCAGCTTGATGGCATCGGACCGCCGAGTAATCAAGCGGGTACCTGAGGTTCATCCTCTGCAGACGCCATGCGCTGATTGAACCACCAGCCTGCCAGAACCACCAGTAGCGCACCTGCGCTGCCCGTCAGGCTGAGGTGAACGCCGAGGTTTTGAAAGTTCAGCAGATCCATGGGCAATATCTCTGCGACTTGCAATTTGATCGCGACATCCGTGGCGATCATCGATCCACCCAGGTAACCCAGCAATGCAGCGCCCATTGTCACCACGGCGGGTACGCGATCCATGATGCGGAGAATCACCGAGCTGCCCCAGATCACGACCGGGATACTGACCATGATGCCGAACACGACCAATACCAGTTTGTGATCGGCGCTCGCTTGTTCAGCTGCGCCGGCCACTGCGATCACATTATCGATACTCATCACCAAGTCCGCGATGATCACGGTCTTGATGGCGGTGATGAGACGATCGCCCCCATCAATATCATCGTTTTCTTCTTCCTGATTGAGTAGTAGCTTGACCCCAATCCAGAGCAGCAGCAAACCGCCAATGATTTTCAGGTAGGGCACCGTAAGTAGCGTGACCGCAAAGGCAATCAGGATGATGCGAATCACGATAGCCCCCAGCGCACCGCCGACGATACCTTTGAAGCGCATATCCTCCGGCAGGTGCCGACAGGCGAGGGCGATCACGATTGCGTTATCACCGCCCAGCAGAATATCAATCAGAATGATCTGGCCGACGATCACCCAGTTCAGTTGCTGGAAAAACTCAATCATTTTGACTCCCTTGTGTCGTATCACGCATCACTGCTGACGACGCTTGCTGATTCTTGTCGGTGGCCAGATAGAGCCAGCCGTTTTGGTCTTGTCTGTTTGCGATTTACAATCTATCTCACTAGGTCGCTGCCCAGCTGCTGCCAGCGGCGTATGTGGACTCATGAGACAGGTTCTTACTCTTTAATGCCTTTTTCTTCACGCACCTGCCGTGCAATTGCTTCGACCTGCTCATCGCTCATGCCAAACTGGCGCTTGAGTACTTGCAGGCGTGCGTTTTCTTCTTCGGTCACGATGCCATCTGCCAGCGCTTCCCGTATCTCGGTTTCGTACATGATCTCGCGCCGCTCGACCTGTGCGGTGTAGGCGGTTGCAACGACACCCGTGAGAATCGCTGCAAGCGCAATCGCCAGCACCTGCGTGAGCACGACCAGAATCACACCAAATATTGTGATCGGGTCCACGTTGCCCCAGCCGGAAATAATGGTTAGTAAATACCATTTCATGGTGGCCGGTATCGAGGGGAAAACCTCAGGTTGCACATGGCCTTCGGCGATATAAATCAGCGAAGAAAACAACAAGCAGGAAATCAGCAGCAGGAACATCGCAGACGTGAAGGAATCCCGCTCTGCTTTGACTGCTTCGATCAGGTCGGACAGCGCACTGTTATAACGCGACAGTTTGAAGATTCGCATCAGGCGGAACAAGCGCAGGAAGCGCAAATCCAGACCCGGGAACAGCAGCTGCGCATAGAACGGCACCGTACCGAAGAAATCGATAAATCCGTAGAAGCTAAATATGTATTCTTTGCGACCACGCCATGCGCCGCCGTCTTGCTTTGCGTATTTGACGCCGTAAGACCAGACTCGCAGCACGTATTCCAGGGTGAAGACCATCACGCTGGCCACATCAAAAATATGGAAATACGTTGCGTAGGCCTCGTGCAGTTCGTGCACTGATTCCAAAATGATGGCAACCACGTTCAGAACCACCACGCTTGCGATGAAGATTTCGCAGGCGCGAGCTGCCTTGTTTTCTACCGAGCCTTCCAGCAGGTCGTAAATGCGCGTTTGCAGGGATTTCATGTCTCGACAATAAGCCCGGTTCAGACGGGTTTCATTGGTTAATGGGTCTGCGACACTCGGCGTGCAGCTTTGTTGTTGATTTAAACAGAGGTCAACATTATATCGCCCGCCCGATGTGATTTATGGAAATATTCGGAGACTCAGTTCAATAATAATCTTGGTAAAAATATTACTGATTTTGATGTTATTAATTTAGCAGTTATCAATTTAATCACGTCATTGAGACTTGATTGCCAATAGCCTTTTGCAGGCGATACACTTCTTTATCGCAGAAATTCTTCATTCAGCGCATTAAAAATATAACAACTTTTCCGGCGCAAAAATCCCATGCAGGCAGATATCAGCATTACTCCAGTACCGACCACGTTCCGCCAAAAAATGTACAGCGCGTTGCTGGACGAGACCTCTGACACCGGAGCGCGGGGCGCGATCAATCGTTTTATTTTCTTGTTAATCCTGCTGAATTTGCTGGCCTTGTTGCTGGAGTCGGCGCCTGCCATTGAGGCGGAGTATCGTCAGCTGTTTCATTGGTTTGATCTTTTTTCCGTCGCGGTCTTCTCGGTGGAATATCTGCTGCGTCTTTATCTGGCGCCGGAAGATCCTGATTTCGCCCACGCGTCGATGCCGCGACTGAAGTATGTCACCAGCTTTATGGGGATTATCGATTTACTGGCGATACTGCCTTTCTTCCTTGGCTTGTTCTTCTTGCTCGATTCCCGTCTGCTGCGGGTATTGCGTCTGCTGCGTATCCTCAAAATCACACAAATGTTACGCGAAGGACTACGCGAGTTCAGAGAACTCAATCGGGGACGCACGTTGCGTCAGCGCGTACACGCACTGCTCTTCCCAAGTGAATACGGTGGTCGGCTTAACGAGATCATCGAAGTCTTTCTTATTTTTTGGATTATGCTGTCGGTGTTGTCGATTGTGCTGGAATCTGTAGATAGCATACGCTTGCATTTCGGTGCGCATTTTGCGTGGTTGGACGCTGCATCATTTATTGTTTTTGCGACCGAATACACACTGCGTATTTACGCCTACCCGGAGGAAGATCGGTCGAGCACTGCGCTCATGCAGCGCTTCCGCTTCTTCAAATCACCGTCCGGACTACTAGACC
>JBIIEY010000009.1:0-16395 GCA_044237595.1 Burkholderiaceae bacterium
ATTACCGGTCCGGGGCCGTCCATAGAGCCGCCCCGCGCGGTTACACCATTATTTCCCTTCACTGATATTTTCGTATCGGTTTCCCAAATTATTTTTCCGTCATCAGAAGAATAGGCTCTAAGTACCCCGTCCAAACCACCTGACAATACAAAGCCATCAGTGGCAGTTACTGCCGCAGACTGCGCCTGACTACATCCAGGCACCTTGTTACAGCCGGGGTGCGGTGTGGACCATTTAATTTCGCCAGACACGACATCCAGCGCATGCAGGCCACCACCTCTAGAGCCCAGCACATACCACCCATCAATTCCTTGTTGAGCGCCAGTCGTTGATGAAGTGCTTTTGACTGATTGGATGAACGATATCGCTGCATATATTTTTTTTCCGTCACTGGCCATCCCGTACTGGATGCCGCCAAGAGGACTTCCGCTCCCCACTTTTTTCTGCCAGAGGATCTCTCCACTTTTGGATGTGTCCAGGGCCGTGACAACACCTGATTTTTGACCGGCAACCAAGATCTTTCGATTTTGATCTGTTGTGACTAAGATCACTGATGCAGCAAAATCATGATCAGGAGCGCCGGGGATCGGGCAATTGCTTCGGTTGGATTCGTAGCAGGAGTTGTTGGTGACATCTTTCGCGGTAATTTGCTTTGTCCAAAGAATCGATCCATCATTCAGCGATAGTGCGATAACAGCATCCGAGGTAGTGGTCGCTGGCAAACTAAAATTATTACCTGTTGCCACGTAGATTTTTCCCTCCGCAGCATCAATGGTCGGGCTCGACCAAATGCCCGCACCCGAAGGACCCATCCGACCAGCACTATTTTTCGCTGCTGGCTCTTGGATGGTGTAGGTTTTCCAGATGACAGATCCATCGGCGGCGTTGAGTGCCGATAGACTGCCTCGAAAAGTGCAACATTGATAGGATGGATTTGCCGACAAGCCCTCCTCCCATCCGGAGGATGTCGGGAAATACACGACAGAATTGAATACAACTGGGGAGCCAGTAATTTGGGCATACGGGTGAGTGTCCAATCGCTTTGACCAAATCTTCTTGCCGGTATCGGCATCTACTGCATAGGCGATACCGTTTTGATCGCCTAAAAATAAATAAAGCTTGTTATCAATTTTACTGGCGACAATGGTGGTCCTTATGCGACCCGGAAGCGAAGTGCTCCATACCTTGCATCCAGTTGCGAGATCGATTGCGTGGACTGTGTTGGAGCCACCACTGGAAAAAATTCGCGTCCCAATGATCGTAGGTTGAGCATCGACTTTATTTGAGTTTGAAAAACCGTATGCCCAAGCTAGTTTTAGATTACCGAGATTGTTGGAGAATAACTTACCGACTGATGCCGGCTGAAATCTTGCTTGCTCGTACCCATTTCCCCAGCCGTTCCATATGGACGATCCATCAAGCGTCTTTTCAAAGGATTTGATCTTGTCGCAGTTGATATTTTGGATGCTGGTCGGCACTATCGTTTGCTCTGCGTGCCCGGTAGAGGTAGTAAGTAACAAAGCGATGACTGCAAATGCACCATTTTTTATAAAGGACATAAAGATCTCTATGGTTAAATTGGTTCAGATAGTTTTAGAGTGTTTTTTATTGGCAGTGCCGATTCCCGGCAATCGCAATCTTGCCCAAGTCTACCGCAGAAAGTACAGCGTTCCTGGCTGCTCATGAGTACCCACCTATGACTGCTACCATGCTTTATTCGTTTACCTGTGCCATGTAACGCGATCCGTTGACAAGCATTGACTTGGCAGCAAACACTAGTCGTATTTTTTATGTACCCATTTTACTCTTAAAACTTATATTTAAAATCGCTCACCGCCGCGGTCACGATCGTTTCGAACTTACTAACTTCAAGCACTTGGCAGTAATGAAATGTGCGCCGAAGTGTCGAACGTCGAAACGTTATCTGCAAATTCTTCCGAAGAATTGGGCGGTCAGCGGAATGGCGGTGGAGCGGAACGAGGAGCGGCGGGTAGGGGTCTTCAAGTGCCGCCAATCACAACACACAGCGCCACTTCAGCTAGGTAATGGTTGGGTTGAGAGGATTCGAATCTCCGGCCTCTACGTCCCGTACGTAGCGCGCTACCAAGCTAAGCTACACCCCGAATCAGTGCGTGCATAAGCCGAAGCGAAAGATTTTAGCTTTAGGGTAGTGGCCTTTCAAGCCTGGAGGGGTAGTGTCTTCGCTAGTCAAGTAGCAAGGCCTGTGACCAGATCGCTCAAAAATTCTCTTCTTGAACGAGCGATAATTTTTCTACACTGGCGTGATCAATGATGCCGATTATCAGGAATTGAAATATAGGCTTAAGGGGAAAATCGTCAGCAAAGCAGTTTGATTCAGACCTAGCACTGATTCAGTACTTGCGCTCAACTGCGAAGGTGGCCAGTGCCATGAGCGCTTCTTTGTAGCGTCCTCCCGGTAGGTCTCGTATCGAATCTTTCGCGCGCTGAACTGCGTTTTCGGCGTGCTGTCGCGTGTATTCCAGTGCGCCGGAGCTTGTGATGGCAGCCAGTATTTCGTCAAAGTGCGCTTCGTCCCCTTGGGAAATGCATTGCCGCACGAGTTCGCGTTGTTCTTCGCTGCCGTGCTGCATCAGATAAATCAGGGGTAGCGTCGGCTTGCCCTCGCGCAGGTCGTCGCCGACATTTTTGCCGATGTCGCTTTGGTTGCCTGAGTAATCGAGCACATCATCAATGAGTTGAAACGCGGTGCCCAGCGAGCGACCATATTCGGCGGCCGCAGCGATTTGCTCCTCCGATGCGCCGGCGAGCAAGCTGCCCAGCTCGGTGGCTGCTTCGAAGAGCTTTGCCGTCTTGGATCGTATGACTTGCAGATAGCGAGCCTCGGTCACGTCAGGATCGTGCATGTTCATGAGCTGCAGGACTTCTCCTTCGGCGATGACGTTCGTGGCATCCGCCAGAATTTGCATCACTCGCATGTTCTGCACCGAGACCATCATCTGGAATGCGCGGGAATAGACGAAATCGCCAACCAGCACCGAGGCGGCGTTGCCAAACAAGGCATTGGCGGTCTGGCGTCCACGCCGGAGGTCGGACTCATCGACCACATCGTCATGAAGCAGGGTTGCGGTATGGATGAATTCAATGACGGCGGCCAGTTTGAAGTGGGCATCGCCTCGGTAGCCCCAGGCATTGGCCATCAGCAGCACCAGAGCCGGCCTGATCCGTTTGCCACCGGCGCTGATGATGTAGTCGGCAATCTGGCTGACCAGAGGGACTTCGGAGTGCAGCTGGGCGCGGATCGCGGCATCGACCGACTGCATGTCCGCCGCAATGACGCTTAATGGCTGGTTCTGGGGCGCAGTTTGGGGTGCGGACACGATAAATGGACTGGGAATCAGTGAAAGTGCGCGATTATACGCCGGCGCCCGGGTGCCCTCGCTACCGCTATTGCCTAGAGCAGGGTGGCGGAACCCGGTGAAATGGGCCGCAATTGCACTTTGACCGGCCTGCTAAGTCCATGTATAATTTGAGGTTTTCCCGAATTGGCAACGGCTTTTCGTCAGGCCGGGCAAGAAAGGGCGTCTGCACAGATGCCTCTAGCGATATCCCAATAGATCAATCAACGAGGTTCCCATGTACGCGGTCATAAAAACCGGTGGCAAACAATACAAGGTTGCTGCTGGTGAAAAACTTAAAGTAGAACAGATACCGGCAGACATAGGCTCCGAAATCACGCTGGATCAGGTGCTCGCAGTGGGCGCTGGTGAAACCATCAAGTTTGGTTCGCCACTGGTTCAGGGTGCCAAGGTGCTTGCTACGGTAGTGGCGCAAGGTCGTCACGACAAGGTGAAGATTTTCAAGATGCGTCGACGCAAGCATTATCAAAAGCGTCAGGGTCATCGTCAAAACTACACCGAATTGCAGATTGTCTCGATCAACGGCTAAGCCGCTGATCCGACTCAACCCGTCATCAGGAGCACCAAATGGCACACAAAAAAGGCGGCGGTACCACGCGTAACGGCCGCGATTCAGAATCGAAACGACTGGGCGTGAAGGTTTACGGCGGCCAGACAATCAATGCAGGCGGCATCATTGTTCGTCAGCGCGGCACCAAGCTTCATGCAGGCGAGAACGTCGGCATGGGCAAAGATCACACTCTGTTTGCACTCGTGGACGGTAAAGTCCAGTTTGCGATCAAAGGTGCGCAAAAGCGTCATCTGGTGATGGTCGTTCCGGCCTGACCGACGCAAACATCCTGCGAAAAGGCTCTGCCGCAGGTAGGGCCTTTTTACTTTATAGCGGCAGAAACTCATGAAGTTCATTGACGAAGCAAAAATCGAAGTCGTCGCCGGGGATGGCGGCAACGGCGTTGCGTCGTTTTGCCGTGAAAAATTCCGTCCGTTCGGTGGTCCCGATGGCGGCGACGGCGGCAAAGGTGGCAGCATCTTCGCGGTGGCCGACCGCAATATCAACACGCTGGTGGACTATCGTTTTGCAAAGTTGCACCGTGCAAAGCGGGGCGAAAACGGCCGTGGTTCGGATTGTTATGGCAAAGGCGCAGACGATATTTACTTGCGCATGCCGGTCGGTACACTCATCGCTGATCAAAACGATGGCGCCATCGTTGCCGATTTGACCGAGCATGGTCAGGTCGCGCTGCTCGCCAAAGGCGGTGAGGGCGGGTGGGGCAACATCCATTTCAAAACATCGACCAATCGCGCGCCCCGCCAGAAAACCGATGGCAAAGAAGGCGAACGCCGCGACTTGCGTCTCGAACTCAAAGTACTCGCCGATGTCGGTTTGCTCGGCATGCCCAATGCGGGTAAATCCACCTTCATCGCTGCAGTATCGAATGCGCGTCCTAAAATTGCCGACTATCCCTTCACGACTTTGCATCCCAATCTGGGCATGGTGCGCGTCAGTCATGAAAAAAGTTTTGTCATTGCCGATATTCCTGGTCTGATTGAAGGTGCGGCTGATGGTGCGGGTTTGGGTGTGCAGTTTCTTCGCCATCTGCAGCGCACGCGGCTACTTTTGCATATCGTTGATCTTGCGCCCTTTGATACGAACATTGATCCTGTCAAGGAAGCCAAAGCCATCGTCAAAGAGCTGAAAAAATATGACGAGAGCCTGTTCGACAAGCCGCGCTGGCTGGTGCTGAACAAGCTCGACATGGTGCCCGACGACGAGCGTGATGCGAAGGTAAAGGATTTCATCAAGCGTTTTGGCTGGAAAGGTCCCATGTTTCGCATTTCGGCACTCACGCACGAGGGTTGTGATGAGCTCGTCAAGGAAATCTACGAACATCTGGCAACGCAGCGTCAGCAAGAACAGCGCGAACAATCCGGCCTTGCCGAAGCAGCCATGGGCATTGACTCCATCGATGCCGACGATCCCCGTTTCAAACTCGCTGACTGATCATGCAGTCCATCATCCAGCAGGCGCAGCGCGTTATTGTCAAAGTAGGGTCTTCACTCGTCACTAACGAGGGGCGTGGGCTGGATCATGCTGCTATTGCCAAATGGGCTGATCAGATCGCGCATTTGCGTCGCATGGGCAAGCAGGTGGTGCTGGTGAGTTCGGGCGCCGTCGCTGAAGGCATGTTGCGTCTCGGCTTCGAGCGCCGACCAGTTGCCATTCATGAGCTGCAAGCGTGTGCCGCTGTTGGGCAAATGGGGCTCGCGCAAATTTATGAAACCAGTTTTCGTGCACATGATTTGCGCACCGCGCAGGTGTTGCTGACGCATGCCGATCTCGCTGACCGCGAACGTTATCTCAATGCACGCTCCACCTTGTTTACATTACTTGAACTGGGTGTCGTCCCTGTCATCAATGAAAACGATACCGTCGTCACCGATGAAATCAAGTTCGGTGACAACGACACGCTGGGTGCACTGGTTGCCAATCTCATTGAAGCTGATGCGCTCATCATCCTGACGGATCAGCGGGGTTTGTATACCAGCGATCCGCGCAAGAATGCCGATGCAACATTCGTACACGAGGCCAAGGCCGGTGATCCGGCGCTCGAAGCAATGGCCGGCGGTGCTGGCTCCGGTATTGGCAGTGGCGGCATGCTGACCAAAATATTGGCTGCGCGTCGCGCGGCGAGCTCAGGCGCACACACGGTGATTGCTTGGGGTAGGGAAGATCAAGTGCTGGTAAGACTTGCTCAGGGTGAGGCGATAGGTACACAGCTCAATGCGCAAACTGCGCAACTGACAGCCCGTAAACAATGGATGGCAGATCATCTGAAAACCGCCGGCCAGGTAACGCTGGATGCAGGCGCCGTACAAAAACTGCTCGAAGAGGGCAAATCACTATTACCGATTGGCGTGACGGACGTTGGCGGTGACTTCGGTCGTGGTGATGTGATTACTTGTGTCGATGCGACTGGGAAAGCGATTGCACGCGGCATGTCGAATTACGCAAGTGCCGAGGTGAAGCGCATCATGCGCAAACCATCATCCGAAATCGCGGCAATTCTTGGTTATGTCGAAGAGGTGGAGCTGATACACCGGGACAATCTGGTTCTGCTCTAGCCTTGGTGTCCGATGAAATCAGCGCAAGGTTTTCTTCTGCCTTATCCGCTTCACGATCGTAGCTGCGCTCCCGGCGACTGAGCCGAAATCACAGAAATAATCTTTGACTAGTGCGGCATATTGACGGTTTGCGCCCACATCCCGAATCTGACTCCAGGCCCCGTTGCGTGACGCTGACCAACTGCCATCGGCCATCCCAGTTGCGTAAAGTTTTCTTTCGGCTGTCGCGCAGCGTATGCCTTCATGGCTGATATTGCGCGCACCCTCAGCGCTGGTGATGACTAGCGTGAATCTCACCACACCATCAGTCGTGACACTGACAGAAGGAGCGTCAATCGCGAAATTCATGGTCGTTGATGGGCTGACATAGAAAGGCAGCAGGTTGTCTTTGGTAGGTGCCGCAGGCAGCACCAATGGCGTTGCATCCTCGACCTTGTCTGCCGCGGCCGGGTTCTCCTGTGCACAGACAGCCGATGGTATTTGCAGTGCAAGGGCGAGCCAGAGAGTCGTGTAACGACGATAGGCGCTTGTCATTTCGAATCCGATTCAGTGACTGAGGAAGTCTCGTTGGGTATCGATACAGATTTCTGCGGCGCCCGCTCGTGCGATGGTCGTCGTGCAGCAGGCGCCGAGCGGTTGAGAAAGCGTGAGAGTTCTTGCAGTGCGCGCGTGTACACATCGCGCTTGAACTCGATCACCATGTCCATGGGCACCCAATAGTCGTGCCACCGCCAGGCATCGAACTCGGGATGCTCGGAGATGCGCAAATTGACATCACAATCCCGGCCCATCATGCGCAGCAAGAACCAGATCTGCTTTTGACCACGGTAGTGACCACGCACCTCGCGTTTGATGAAATGATCGGGAACTTCGTAGCGCAGCCAGTCGCGGGTACGGCCAATGATCTTGACATGCTCCGCGCGCAGGCCGACTTCTTCCTCGAGCTCGCGATACATCGCCTGCTCGGGCGTCTCGCCATGTTTGATGCCACCCTGAGGAAACTGCCAGGAGTGTTCACGCACCCGCTTGCCCCACCAGACTTCGTTTTGGTGGTTGAGCAGGATGATGCCGACGTTCGGGCGAAAGCCTTCGCGGTCTAGCATGATGTGCCTCGTTTTTTCTGCGGTCACCGGCGCGGATGCACTGCAGGCGAGGGCGGCACACGGTGGGTGGGCGGTCCAGAGCGAGGGTCGTGCGATCCACCGGCTCGGTGGCCAGCGAATACTTTAAAATTGGAATGATTATAACCCTCTCTTTTTCAAAAGATTTCACACCCTATGCGCGCATCCCGTTTTTTTATTTCAACACTCAAAGAAGCCCCGTCCGACGCCGAAATCGTGAGCCACAAGCTGATGCTCCGTGCCGGTATGATCCGGCGGCTGGGTTCCGGTATTTACAACTACATGCCCATGGGCTTGCGGGTGATCCGCAAGGTCGAGAGCATCGTGCGCGAGGAAATGAACCGGGCGGGGGCCGTCGAGCTGCTGATGCCGCTGGTGCAGCCTGCAGAACTTTGGCAGGAGACGGGTCGTTGGGACAAGATGGGACCGGAACTCTTGCGACTGAAAGACCGTCACGGCCGTGACTTTGCGATGCAGCCGACTTCCGAGGAAGTCATCACGGATATCGCGCGCAGCGAAATCAAGTCTTACCGCCAGCTGCCGGTCAATTTTTATCATATTCAAACTAAATTCCGCGACGAGCGCCGTCCACGCTTTGGACTCATGCGTGGTCGTGAATTCACGATGAAGGACGCATACTCGTTTGATCGTGATGTGGATGGTTTGCGACATTCGTATCAGGTGATGGTCGATGCCTATACTCGCATCTTCACGCGCTTTGGACTGCGGTTCCGCGCCGTGGCGGCCGACAATGGCGCTATCGGTGGCTCGGGTTCGCAGGAATTTCACGTGATTGCCGATACTGGTGAGGATGCATTGGTGTACTGCCCGACCTCGGACTATGCGGCCAACATGGAAGCAGCCGAGGCGGTAGCGCCTGCTGTGCCGCGTGCGGCGCCGGGCAAGGCACTGGAGAAAACATCCACCCCAGGCAAGACCCGCTGTGACGATGTTGCGCAGTTGTTGGGTTTGCCGCTGACGCAAACTGTGAAGTCGGTGGTGCTGTCGGTTGAAAAAGACGAAGGGCCACGGGAGATCTGGCTATTGCTGGTGCGCGGCGATCATGAGCTCAATGAAGTTAAAGCTGGCAAGCTACCCGGCATTGGTGCCTTTCGTTTTGCGAGCGACACTGAAATTCTCGAACACTTTGGTACACCGCCCGGCTACATCGGGCCTATCAATGCGGGCGGGTCGGTGAAGATTGCGGCTGACAGAACTGTCGCTGCCATGAGTGATTTCGTGTGCGGCGCGAATGCTGAGGGCTTTCATTACACCGGCGTTAACTGGGGACGTGATCTACCTGAACCCGTGGTGGCCGATCTGCGTAATGTCGTGGCCGGTGACGCTTCACCCGATGGCAAGGGCGTGCTCGAAGTACAGCGAGGTATCGAAGTGGGCCATGTGTTCCAGCTCGGTACACGCTATTCCGAAGATATGAAGGCAACGTTTCTAGATGAGCATGGCAAACCACAGCTCATGCAAATGGGTTGCTACGGTATCGGTATCACCCGCATTCTGGGCGCGGCCATTGAGCAGAATTTTGATGCCAAGGGCATCATCTGGCCTACCTCCATCGCGCCCTTCGAGGTTGTGCTCTGTCCCATGGGCTATGACCGCAGCGACGTCGTGCGCGAGGCGACCGACCGTCTTTACGACGAACTGAGCGCGGCCGGCATCGATGTGATTCTGGACGACCGGGGCGAGCGCCCCGGCGCGATGTTTGCGGATTGGGAGCTGATTGGTGTGCCACATCGTGTCGTCATCGGAGAACGTGGTCTCAAGGAAGGCATGCTCGAATATCAGGGTCGTCGCGAGGAGGCTGCGACGCCGGTGGCGAGTGATGGCATGCTGGCTTTCTTGGGTACGCGACTAGCGTAAGCCATGAGGGCAGCCGCCATACCTTCGCGCTGGTGCAGCCTGGGGTTGGCGTTGTTGCTGGCAGTCGGCGCACTGCATCGTGCTGACGCAGGCAATCAGCGCGAGGAAGCGATAGCAGATGCTGTAAGAGTAGCGCTCGCTCGCGCGATTGCAGATTCCCGGCCGCCGCAACTCTCCTTTGCCAGTGACACCGACAAGGCGTCATGGCAAAGCTGGTTTGATGCGATGTCGCGCCGGCTGCATAGCCGCATGCCGGATGCGCTGTTGCGTACGGAATTCCTGCAGACGGTCTGGTATGAGTCGCGTCGTGCAGGCCTCGATCCTGCGATGGTGATGGGACTAATTCAGGTCGAGTCGGGATTTCGCAAATATGCGATATCCAAAGCGGGTGCCCGCGGCTATATGCAAGTCATGCCTTTCTGGACACGTGTCATTGGTGATGGTCAGCCCTCAAAGCTGTTTCACATGCAAAGTAATCTCCGTTATGGCTGCGCGATCCTGCGTATGTATATCGATATGGAGCGCGGTAATCTTTATCTTGCGTTAGGCCGGTACAATGGCAGTCGCGGCAAGCCAGATTATCCGAACGCAGTGCGTGCAGCATGGAAGCGCTGGGAACATTAAAAATTTGGACTGAGGAGATGTGATGAGAAAACTGATGTTTGTATTGATGCTGGTTTCAAGCTTCCCGAACGCCATGGCTAATATGACGCAGTCCAAGCCTGCGGCCAACAAAGAAGACGCGGATTTTGTCGCTGGTAAAAAAGCCATAGAACGCAAGGATTGGACATCGGCTATCGACGCCTTATCGCGGGCGCTAACGCGCATGCCCCAGAGTGCCGATATTCATAATTATTTAGGCTATGCATACCGCCACATGGATGATCTGAATTTATCTTTCACCCATTACAAGGAAGCGCTGCGTATCGATCCCAAACACCGAGGCGCGCATGAATACATAGGCGAAGCTTATTTGAAGGCGGGTCAACCCGACAAGGCAGCCGAGCATTTGGCGCGCCTGGAGCAGATTTGCGGAAAGCGCTGCGAGGAATATCAGGATCTGGCTAAATCGATTGGTGCGTACCAGAAAGGGAAATAGCGACTCTTCACGCAGGATACATCAACAAAAACGCCCGCAATTGTGCGGGCGTTTTTGTTTGGCACCTGGGAATTATTTCAAGTGGCCAGAGATGAGTTTGGTCATCTCGAACATGGAGACAGTCTTCTTGCCACCGAAAACGGCTTTCAGCTTGTCATCTGCATTGATGTTGCGGCGATTAACGCTGTCTTGCAACTTGTGCTTCTTGATGTAGTCCCAAACCTTCTTGGTGACATCAGTACGCGGCAGCGGGTTCGCACCTACGACGGCGGCCAGTGCTGCGGACGGTGTCAGAGGCTTCATGAATGCTGCGTTTGGCTTGCGAGCGGTCGTTGCTTTGGCTTTCTTTGCAGGTGCCTTTTTAGCGGCGACCTTTTTTGCAGCAGGCTTTTTAGCGACGACTTTCTTTGCTACTGGCTTCTTAGCTGCTACTTTTTTTACTGCGGGCTTCTTGGCTGCTACTTTCTTTGCTGCCGGCTTTTTCTTTGCCGGGGCTTTCTTCGCGGCGGGTTTTTTTGCCGCTTTTTTGGCTGTAGCCATTGTTAAACCTCCATTGCTGTAGTGGTGAAAAATTGCGCCAATTCACGCACCGCCAATGGTCTTAGGGTTTTGCCCGTGATGCAAGCATTTTTTATGGCTTTTTTCGGGTTTTTCCCTATGAGAGCGCGCTATCGAAAGCGCCCCAAGATAGTGAGTGCAGCTCCAGAGGCATTCGATGTGTCCCCGAGAAGTCTCCCAGTTACCCTGCGAAAGCCGCTAAGGAAACGGCCTCCCCCTCTGCGAACACGTCCGGATATCAGCGCATGCCGGGCAACATACCCTTCATGCCGCGCATCATTTTCATCATGCCGGCACCTTTGAATTTCTTCATCATGCCCTGCATTTGCTCGAACTGGGCGAGCATGCGATTGACTTCCTGCACCTGAACGCCCGCACCC
The DNA here is from genome assembly GCA_044237595.1 of Burkholderiaceae bacterium. Taxonomy (GTDB): domain Bacteria; phylum Pseudomonadota; class Gammaproteobacteria; order Burkholderiales; family Burkholderiaceae_D; genus Pernthalerella. The sequence continues at coordinate 11,558 of JBIIEY010000009.1, forward strand.
GCGGCGATCCGGCGCTTGCGAGAGGCTTTGATCAGATCGGGCTTCGCACGCTCTTGCAGCGTCATTGCGTTGATGATGCCCTCCATGCGACGCACTTGTTTTTCTGCCATACCCATGTTCGCTCCCGCGGCTGCTTGCTGCATCTGGGCAGGCAGTTTATCCATGAGTCCCGCTAATCCGCCCATTTTCTTCATCTGGGAGAGTTGCGCCTTGAAATCATTGAGATCGAACTTGCCGCCACCTTTGATCTTCTGTGCGAGATCCTGAGCCGCGGCCATGTCGACGCCTTTTTTCGCCTCTTCGACCAGCGCCAGTATGTCGCCCATACCGAGAATGCGATTGGCCATGCGATCCGGATCGAAGGGTTCAAGGCCATCGAGTTTTTCAGCGACACCCGCAAATTTGATGGGCTTGCCGGTCACATGGCGCACCGAGAGGGCGGCGCCACCACGCGAATCACCATCGAGCTTGGTGAGGACGATACCAGTCAGTGGCAGCGCTTCATTGAAGGCGCGGGCCGTGTTGATGGCATCCTGGCCAAGCATGGCATCAACCACGAACAGGGTCTCAATGGGTTTGACTGCGGCGTGCAAGGCACTGATTTCCTGCATCATCGCTTCATCAATACCTAGACGACCGGCGGTATCAATGATGAGTACATCGTGGTGATGTTTTTTTGCATAATCGAGCGCAGCGAGTGCGATGTCGACTGGCTTGTCGGTCGCGCTGGAGGGGAAAAAATCAGCGCCGACTTGCGTAGTGACTGTTTGCAGCTGCGCAATGGCCGCAGGACGATAAACGTCGGCGGAGACGGTCAGTACTTTTTTCTTTTTCTGTTCCTGCAAAAACTTGGCGAGCTTGCCGACCGTCGTAGTTTTGCCAGCGCCCTGCAAGCCGGCCATCAGGATGATGGCTGGTGGCTGGGTGGCAAATGACAGCTGACTTGCTTCCGGGCCAAGATCGGCCCCCATCAGGCTGGCCAGTTCGTCGTGCACCACACCCACCAACGCTTGCCCCGGCGTGAGTGAACCCACCACCTGTTCACCCAGCGATTTCTCCTTCACGCGTGCAATGAAGTCGCGTACCGCCGGTAATGCTACGTCGGCTTCGAGCAGTGCGAGGCGAACCTCGCGCAGCATGTCGGCTGTATTCGATTCGGTCAGCCGTGCTTCGCCGCGCATGGTCTTGACGACTTTTGCCAGTCTTTGAGTCAGATTGTCGAGCATGAGGTGTCTTGAATGTGTATCAGGAAAGAGAGGGAGGAAACGGGCAGGCACAGAAGGGATTCACCCAAGGATTCTACCCGAAGCCTGTACCGGGCAAGCGCTGATTCGATAGCACTGTAAATCGTTGCGGCTGAAATGAAGTCACCAGGCGCTTGATTGCCCATTTCCCCCGCGTCGTGTGGCGGCGCCGGTTCGCGGTAAAAAGCGAATCTGTTCCGCGCGGCCCTTGCCGATCTTTTGCGGCATAGCCATGGTGTACACTTTGTTTATGCAACTTCTTTTCATTCACGCAGCCGGATTGCTCTACATCGTTTGCTCCTTATTGCCCGAGCAGCAGCGCCGCTTTATCACGCTGGCTACTGCGGTGGGCTGGATATTGCACGGCGCAGCGCTGGCCAGCATCGTCATTACGCCTGACTATCTTCGACTCGGTTTTGCCGTGATGCTCTCGGCGGCGCTATGGATGACCGTGGCAGCTTACTGGATAGAAAACCGCAACCTGTCGGTCGATGGATTGCGCCGGCTGGTGTTGCCGATCGCAGCGATTGTAATTGTGCTACCGGCATTTTTTCCGGGAACGGAAATCCCTCTGGCGGGTAAGTCGCCCTGGTTCTCATGGCACGTGGCGCTGTCCACACTGGCTTATGGCTCGCTCACCATTGCGGCTTTTCACGCTGTCTTGATGGCGATGCAGGAGTCGCGTCTGCACGCACTGCCCGCAGCGGCGTTGCAGCGCGGCTGGTTTGCGCTGGCCATCGACCGTTTGCCGGCGTTGTTGACCATGGAGCGTGTGCTGTTCAGATTGATCAGTTTCGGTTTCCTGTTGCTCACGCTGACCGTTGTGTCCGGCGTGTTTTTTTCCGAGGCGGTCTTTGGCAAACCTTTCCGCCTTGAACACAAGACATTGTTCACCATGCTGTCCTGGATGCTGTTTGGCGCGCTGCTGGCGGGGCGTCAATGGCGTGGATGGCGCGGCAAGACGGCGCTCTCTTTCACGCTCACAGGTTTCGCAACACTCTTGCTTGCTTATGTCGGCAGTCGCTTCGTGATGGAGGTGGTGTTGCACAGGAGCTTGGCGTGAAGTATCTGATTTGGGCAGTCGTCATTTATCTCGCCTGGCGCTGGTACATCGTTTCCAAACAATCTTCCGCAGGATCGGCTCCGTCCACTGAATCAACCCCGCCGGCTTCGAAATCAGCTGCCGACAACGTTGCCGAAGCTATGGTCAAATGCGCCCAATGCGGTATTCATCTGCCTCAATCTGAAGCAGTCCATGGTGCCGATACCGTCACTTTTTGCAGCGAAGATCACCGACGCCTGCATGGCAAGACATAGACTAGCGTCAGCCCGGCGTTTTCTTTATTCCCTCTGGTAGTTTGTGCTTTTGCCGAATACGCGGATGCATTGTTGTGTTTTGCGCTTATCGTGCAGCTGTATTTGTCGGGATGTCTTACCCTAACGCGTCCCGTTGCTGGCATCTGCCATGACCTCTGTTTCTGACGCCGCCTCTTCCATCGCATTTCGTCTTCTGGGTGAGTCTCTGGCCATACAAGAAGTGCGGGAGCGAATACGCAAACTTGCCACCGGCACCGCCTCTGTGGCGATTTATGGCGAGTCGGGCAGTGGCAAGGAGCTTGCAGCGCGCGATATTCACGCGTACAGCCCGCGAGCCAGTCAGCCTTTTATTGCCGTAAATTGCGGCGCAATTCCCGAAAATCTGATGGAAGCTGAATTTTTCGGCTATCGCCGCGGCGCCTTTACGGGTGCCAGCGAGGAGCGCCAGGGCTTTTTTCATGCGGCACACCGAGGTACGTTATTTCTGGATGAAGTCTCGGAGCTGCCGCTGGCCATGCAAGTCAAACTGTTGCGTGCTATTCAAGAGCGGCGCGTGCGCAAGCTGGGTGCGCAGCGTGAGGATGTCATTGATGTGCGGATTTTGTCGGCCACGCATCAGAACCTTGCCTCGGTTGTAGAGCGAGGCAGCTTTCGTCAGGATTTGTACTTTCGCCTTCAAGTCATTTCCCTGTCCTTGCCGCCGCTGCGTGCGCGACGTGAGGACATACCTTTATTGTGTGATGCGATACTGACCCGACTTGTGGCTGGTGCCCGGAAGCCGGTGATCAGCGAGGCGGCGATGGAGCAGCTCGTTGCTTATGATTTTCCCGGTAATGTGCGCGAGCTTGAAAATGTACTTGAGCGGGCGCTGGCTTTTTCAGCCGGCGCCATCATCGAGCCAGATGATTTGCATTTCGAGAGTCTCGCCCGACCCCGGTCAATCGAGGTCGCTTCAAGCTGCGATGTGATGTCTTGCGCGAATGCGTATAAGGTGGACAAGGTTTTGCTCCCGGTTTGTCTTGCTGCGCATCTGGCCGGCATCGAGCGGGAGCTGATCCGGCGCGCGCTGCGACATGCACGCTTCAACCGAACCCGCGCGGCATCGCTTCTTGGGATAAGCTTGCGGCAACTACGTTACCGTATGCAGCGACTGACAATACATGACGCCGACTGAATTTTGTTTTTCGATGGACGACGCTGGATGGTGTAGGGAAATCCGCCAAATGCGTAGCCCGAATTGCGACACCCGTCCGCCGCAAGTGGCCGTTGATCTGCTTGTGATTCACAACATCAGCTTGCCGCCCGGTGAATTTGGCGGTGATTACATCGAGGCCTTATTTACGAATCAGCTCGATTGCAAGGCACATCCTTACTTTGCCCAGCTTGAAGGCTTGCGTGTGTCTGCCCATTTTTTAATCCGGCGCGATGGCAGTGCCACGCAATTTGTGAGCACGCACGATCGTGCCTGGCACGCCGGAGTGTCAACTTTTGATGACCGTGAGCGGTGTAACGATTTTTCGATTGGCATCGAATTGGAAGGTGATGACCACACGCCGTTTTACGATGTGCAATATCGGACGCTGGTCGCGCTCACCAGAGCCTTAATTATTGTGCATCCACTCGCCCATGTGACTGGTCACGAACATATTGCTCCGGGCCGAAAAACCGATCCGGGGCCGCATTTTGACTGGGTTCGCTACCAATTGCAGATGACAAGCTTACTTGTGCCCAGATTTTCTGAAACAAAAACGGCGTTTGCGCTGAGTTTCCAAGCGTAAAAATCGGTTGCAAGTTAAGCAGGCGGGCACTAGAATTAGTGCCAGTGGTCGCTTAATCTACTAGATCTAGTGTTTTCACTAATTCAACTGAACTGACCAGGTTAGACCAGCCCACACAATGGGCGAAGCGTTTTAAAGGGTGCATACCCGGATGAATGTGGGGCGTGGCCAGGGCCCATCAGCAGCAAATCTTTTCGGTGTGTCTGCGCAAAGCAGCGTACGGCGCGTCGGCCGGTAAGTAGAAATCATGGTGCCGGCGTTTGTTCGGCAAAACAGAGACAAGAGGGCAGTAATGCCCGTGGCATGACCATTTGGGGAGGCGCAGTGCAGACCAGTCAGGAAATTTCAGCCAAGTCCACAGGCAACATTAGTGGCGCACCCGCCGTCTCGGCACTCGCACCCTCGTCTCCCGGCGCGACAGCGCCGCTGCACGATTACAAGATCATTCGTCGCAATGGCGCGGTGGTGGGTTTTGAGCCATCCAAGATTTCCATCGCCA
>JBIIEY010000170.1:0-4968 GCA_044237595.1 Burkholderiaceae bacterium
GCATGTGCTATTGGTAGAAGATGATCTGGTTCTCGCTGATGGCATCGCGCGGATTCTTCGCGGACACGATATGGCGGTTGAAGTTGTCCACGATGGTGAGGAGGCGGATCACGCATTGATATCGCGAGCGGTTTCTGTCGCGGTGCTGGATATTGGTTTGCCGGGTATCGATGGTTTTGAGGTCGTTCGTCGTCTGCGTGCCCGTGGTAGTGCTTTGCCGGTGTTGCTACTGACGGCGCGTGATGATGTGCAGGATCGTGTGCGTGGCCTCGAGTTGGGTGCCGACGACTATCTGGTCAAGCCATTTGCAGCGCCTGAACTTGTCGCACGTCTCAAGGCGCTCGTTCGCCGAAGTAACCCGAGGCCGGTTCATTTGCAGATGGGTGGTTTGCAACTTGATTCTTTCACCCGTCGCGCAACGGTCGATGGTCAGGTGATTGAATTATCTGCGCGCGAGTGGGCTGTTCTTGAGCATCTGATGCAGAACTCATCGCGCGTGGTGTCGAAACAGCAAATCATCGACGCTATTCTTCCTTGGGGTGAAGAGGTCACGGTCAATGCGGTAGAAGTCTATGTGTCGCGCATACGCTCAAAGATTGACTCGGCGGGTATTTCCATCAAAACTATTCGCGGATTCGGTTATCTGCTGGAGCAGTCGAGCGGATGAGTCTCAGAGCCAAACTGCTGCAATGGCTGGTTGTCACGCTGATGGCTGTCAATGTGGCTGCGGCTGCAGCCGCCTACTGGCTTGCCTGGATGCCTGCGCAGTCGGCACTTGACCAGAGTCTGGCCGATGCTGCTTGGGCCTTGGTACCCCATGTGAAAGAAACAGATTCTTCAGTTGAGCTGCGTTTATCGCAGCAGGCCGAGCAAATTCTTCGTGTGGATCATTTAGACGAAGTATTTTTCGTCGTTCGCGACATGGCCGGCAATACGATTGCCGGCGACCGTGATTTCCCGTCAATGCTGGTGCCCGAGAAAAACAAGCCCTGGATCGCCTACGGTTCCCGTATGCGCGGTGAGGATGTGCGCGTGATTTCGCTGCGCACGCAGGTCGGCGGCGAGACTGTTCTGATTGGCGCGGCCGAGACGCGCGTCAAGCGGCAGGAAATTCGCCTTCGGATCTTGCTGTCCCTATTGGCGCTGGAATTGCTGCTGGTGATCTTGATTCCTTTGGTGGTCTGGATGGTGCTCAAGCGGGGATTGCAACCGCTGCGTGACCTGGAAAGCAATCTCGAGCGCCGTACCTCGGATGATTTGTCATCGCTGCCCCTGCAGAATGCGCCGGCGGAAATCGTGCCATTCATTCGTGCGATGAATGAGTTGCTCAACCGCGTTCAGGGAAGTGCCCGCGCACGGCAGGATTTTCTGGCGAATGCTGCGCACCAGTTGCGTACGCCATTGGCAGGTTTCAAAGCGCAATTGGAATGGCTGCGCGCCCATCATCGAAACGACACTGAAACCACTGAATCCACCTCACTGATGCTGGCTTCGACCGAAAGAATGGCCCGGCAGGCGAATCAATTGCTGGCACTGGCGCGCTCGGAGCCGGGTGATTTCGAGCGACATCGTCTTGAACAGTTATCTCTGGATACCTTGGTGGCTGAATCGGTGCAGCAATTTGTCGAGGAGGCGCTGAAAAAAAATATCGATATCGGTTTTGACTTGCAGCCTACCCGTGTGGCGGGCGATCGTTTTTTGTTGCGTGACATGATCGATAACCTCGTGGACAACGCAATACGGTATTCCCCCAACGGCAGCTCAGTCACGGTCAGTTGCCTTCAAGTCGATGGGAACGGCATCTTGATGGTGGAGGACAGTGGTCCCGGCATTCCGGAATCGGAAAAAGAGCGTGTGTTCAACCGTTTCTATCGGCTCGACCAGTCGCAGCCGGGCACGGGTTTGGGTCTGGCTATCGTTCGCGACATTGCGCGCGATCATGACGCCGTGATTGAGCTGCGCACGGGCTCTGAGGGCAGGGGCACCGTGGTCATGGTTCGCTTCCCCTGATGCTGGCGGGGAGATGACCCCAATATGTACGATAATCCGGTCTGGCCAGATTTTTTACGGACTGCGGTTTGACTTACAGCGTTAAAGAAATTTTCTACACTTTGCAAGGCGAGGGTGCGCAAGCCGGACGCCCGGCGGTGTTCTGCCGTTTTTCTGGCTGCAATTTGTGGTCGGGGCGAGAGCAGGATCGCGCCACCGCGGTTTGCCGTTTCTGTGACACCGATTTTGTTGGCACCGATGGTCTTTTAGGCGACAAGTACCCTGACGCCACGCGACTTGCCGCAGTGATTGATGCGCAATGGCCGGCTGCCCGCACCGGTAAAAAATACGTGGTGTTCACGGGCGGCGAGCCACTGCTGCAACTCGATATGCCACTGATTGATGCCCTGCACGGGTATGGATTCGAGATCGCGATCGAAACGAACGGCACCCTGCCGGTGCCCACCGGCGTGGACTGGATTTGTGTGAGCCCCAAAGCCGAGGCACCGCTCGTCGTGGATCGCGGTGATGAGCTCAAGGTGGTGATACCTCAGAACGGCCAGAAGCTGTCGGACTATGCCTCGCTGACGTTTACCCATTTTTTTCTGCAGCCTATGGATGGTCCCGAGTTGGCCAACAATACCCGCTTGGCGATCGATCTCTGCAAATCCGATCCGCAATGGCGACTGTCCTTGCAAACGCATAAACTGCTGCAAATACCCTGAATATTGAAAAACGCATGATCACTATCACCCGTAAACTGGAGTTCGATGCTGGCCACCGAATCCCTGACCACAAAAGCCAGTGCCGTAATCTGCATGGCCATCGCTATACGCTCGAGATTACGCTGGTGGGCGAGGTCATCGAAGAAGAGGGTAGCTCGGACAACGGCATGATCATGGATTTTTCCGATGTCAAGGCGCTGGCTAAAACCCATCTGGTGGATGTCTGGGATCACGCCTTTCTGGTCTATGCGAAGGACACCGCAGTGCGCAGTTTTCTAGCCACCATCCCTGACCACAAGACGGTCATCATCGATAAGATACCGACGGTGGAAAATCTGGCGCGCACGGCATTTGATACCCTGCGTACCGTTTACAACGATCGCTACGGCACAGGTTTGCGGTTGCATAAGCTGGTGTTGCATGAAACGCCGAATTGCTGGGCAGAGATTACCGACGCCTGAACATGAGTGACGAGTACTTCATGCGAATGGCCTTGGCTGCCGCCAGTCAGGCGAAGGCCCTGGGCGAGGTACCGGTTGGTGCTGTTCTGGTTCGCGAGGGTGAAGTGATTGCGACGGGTTTCAATCAGCCTATCGGACAGCATGATCCCAGCGCGCATGCCGAAATCGCCGCATTGCGCATCGGTGCCAAAGCGCTTGCCAATTATCGCATGCCGGGCTGCACCCTCTATGTGACACTGGAGCCTTGCGCCATGTGCGCTGGCGCGATGATGCATGCAAGGCTGGCGAGGCTGGTGTATGGTGCTTCGGATCCGAAAACGGGTGCTTGCGGCTCCATCATCAATTTATTTGGCGAGGAAAGACTCAATCATCATACGGCCGTCACCGGTGGTGTATTGAGTGATGAGTGCAGTTCTATGCTGTCTTCATTTTTTGCAGAGCGAAGGCTGCAGAGTCGGGCCGAGAAGGCATGACTCAGATTGAATGACATCTTGAGGCTATCGACCATGACGCTGCACATCACGAATTTTGTATCGTAAGCCCATGACACAACCATCACGACATATTGCCATTGTTGCGCCGAGCGGCTATGCGCCCGATCCTGAGGCATTGGATCGCGCCGTCAAGCGATTGCAAGCTCAGGGGCATCAGGTCCATGACTTCTGCAGCGCCTATGAAAAACATCAGCGCTTTGCAGCCAGCGATACGGATCGGGTGCGCCAACTGCATGATGCGGCCAGACATACTGAAGTTGAGATCGTGATTGCTCTGCGTGGTGGTTATGGATTGTCGCGTTTGTTACCCGCGATTGATTTCGGATTGCTGGCTGACAGCGGCAAGTATTTTGTCGGGCACAGCGATTTCACGGCCTTGCATTTGGGATTATTGGCAAAAACTGGTGCGGTTAGTTTTGCCGGGCCCATGATTTGCGATGATTTCAGTCGAGCGGATATCAGCGAATTCACGGAGTCGAATTTTTGGCAATGTCTGAACGGATCGATGACGGTTGAGATTTCTGCGCTTGAGAACCCCAGCGTCGATGTCCAGGGAAAATTATGGGGCGGTAATCTGTCCATGATCAACCATCTCATTGGTACACCCTGGATGCCTGCGGTGGAGGGCGGCATTCTGTTTATCGAAGATGTGAACGAGCATCCTTACCGTATAGAACGCATGTTGTTTCAGCTTCTGCATGCCGGTGTTTTGGCTCGCCAGAAGGCGGTGATCCTGGGGGATTTTTCGGGCTATCGCCTCAGTGAGTATGACAATGGTTATGACTTTGAGGCCATGCTGGCCGGTCTTCGCAGTCTGCTGTCTGTGCCTTTGCTGCAGGGACTGCCTTTTGGTCACACGAAAGACAAACTGACCTTGCCCGTTGGTGCGGTGTGCCGTGTTCGGTCGGATCCGACCGGTTTGCAACTGTCCCTCAGCGACTACCCTGGCCTGCGCAACTAGACCTGCCTAGTGTACCCGCCAGACGGGCGGAGCAGAGATAAGCCGGGCGCCCGTCCGTCGCTCGGCCAGCCTCAATGATAAAATCTCGATCTTGCATCGATGTTCCGGCAACGATGTTGTGGGCCGCTCAATGCCTGCCCTTTTTCTTCCCGTCCGCATCCCAGAGGTTTCCGCAGTGCTTTCCACCGCAAATATCACCATGCAGTTCGGCCCCAAGCCGCTTTTCGAAAATATTTCAGTCAAATTCGGCGAAGGCAATCGCTACGGCCTGATTGGCGCCAATGGCTGTGGCAAGTCCACCTTCATGAAAATTCTTGGTGGTGATCTTGAACCATCCT
>JBIIEY010000171.1:0-4957 GCA_044237595.1 Burkholderiaceae bacterium
TGCTTGTAATCTCGGATCGATCAATCTCACGCAATTCATCGAACATCCTTTCGGTGCGCATCCCAAGATTGATTTCAAGGCAATCGCCGGCACCACAGCAGTCGCCGTCAGGATGCTTGATAACGTCATCGATATCTCCCATTTCCCACTCAGTGCGCAAAGGAAGTCAGCGCGTGGTACGCGCCGGATTGGCCTCGGTATTACGGGTCTGGCAGATGCACTCATCATGCTAGGCCTTCGCTACGATTCCGAGGCTGCGCAGGATGTGGCCGCCGCCGTGATGCAAACCATCTGTCATGCGGCCTATCAGACATCGATTGATCTGGTGCCTGAGCGGGGCATGTTTCCTCAATACCGTGCCGCGAAATATCTGGAGAGCGGGTTCGCGCGTTCTTTGCCACCGTCACTGCGCGACGCCATTCAACACAAGGGCATACATAACAGTCATCTTACGGCGATTGCGCCAGCGGGATCGATCAGTCTGCTGGCAAATAATATTTCCAGTGGTGTGGAACCCGTACAGGCATTCCATGGGCATCGCAGCTTCCGGGAGATTGACGGTATTGAAACGCGTACGCCCGTCCATGATTATGCGTGGACGCTGTTTCGAAAGATGTTCGGCGAGAAGACGCCGCTGCCGCACTGTTTTGTCGAGGCACATGATATCGATCCCGTTGATCAACTGAAGCTCCAGGCAGCGTTACAGGCTCATGTCGATCAGTCCATTTCCAAGACCGTGCAATTACCCGCTGATGCTGATGTGGATCGTTACGGTCACGTGTTCGATCAGGCCTATCAGTTGGGCTTGAAAGGCTGCACGGTATTTCGCGCTGGCAGCGAACGCGCTAATGTCTTGAGCACGACAGATACACAGCAGGTGCCAGACGCCTGCCCGTGAATTCAGTAGGTCAGGAACCAGCGTGTGCTCGAGCGCTACGAGATTGCGCGTCAAAGAGGTATCAAGCACCGAAACCCGGTCACCCGCATGCGCCTGCACACGCTCCAGAAGGGCAATCTCGCGATTTGGACCGGCGTCAGCATTGCCTGCGCAGGATGCTCCAGCCGTAACTGATGCAGCGCGCAGATGCCGTCCGCATCGCCATTGAAGACATCAAATTGTCGGGTTTCAGATGGCATGTCGGCTATCGCGGCACTTACATAAACTCCAGAACGCGTGGATTGAGGTCGTCAGGGATTTGAACAGAAAAATCCTTGCGGATTGCATGGACCGTTTTGATCGGCCAAAATTACGCGAACCTGTGACCACCAGGACAATATTCAAAGCGTTTTTTGGACATACGGAAATTAATCTGTGCACTATATCGGTGGTCACGGCTGAAATGAACTCAAAAATTCAAGAAGAACAATGACTTAGCTGCCCAGATCGGGACTTATTTGGGTGAGGTATAAGCCGCTGGCCTCCCAATTTGGTATTCTCTCGTTGCCGTAAATCAAGCACCTTTGATTCAACGATGAAATAACACATTTTGGAGGTTTGTATTGAGGCACTTTAGTGGTTCCATCTTCGTCGCAATCATCTGCTTGTCTCTGGCCTCGTGGTGGGGTTTCGAACATGGGGGCGTGACAGGCGCAATGACCGCATTCGGGGTGGCGCTCATCCTCGGCATCATGGAAGTCTCGCTGTCCTTTGATAATGCGGTCGTCAATGCTTCGGTCCTCAAAAACTGGGATGAGTTCTGGCAGCGGCTGTTTCTCACGGTGGGTATGATCGTGGCCGTCTTCGGGATGCGGCTGCTTTTCCCTTTGGTGATCGTTGCGCAGACTGCTGATCTGGGGGCTGCTGAGGTCTGGAACCTTGCGCTGCACAGTCCGCATGAATTTTCAAGTTATCTGACTAAGCATCATGATGAGGTTGCTGCCTTTGGCGGGGTCTTCCTGCTGCTGGTATTCCTGAACTTCATTTTTGATGAAGACAAGGAGTTGCACTGGCTCGGGCATGTCGAAGAAAAAATGTCCAGTTATGGGAAGATTCAGGCAGTGCCGATCTTCATTGCCTTGCTGGTAGTGTTGGGTAGTCTGACGCTGGCGGAAGAGTCCAATCATCTGGTGGTGCTTACCGCCGGTGTGTGGGGCATCATTGTCTACGTGGGTGTCGATATTCTGAGCAACATGCTGGAGAAAGAAGACGCCGAAGGTGTCGATCTGGCCAAGGTCGTCAAGAGCGGCAGTATTGGTGGCTTTTTGTATCTCGAGATACTTGATGCCTCTTTTTCCTTCGATGGCGTGATCGGTGCTTTTGCGATCACCAACGATGTCGTGATCATCATGCTGGGTCTGGCGATTGGCGCCATGTTCGTGCGTTCAACCACCGTGTATCTGGTCAAGCAAGGCACGCTGGACGAATACGTCTATCTCGAACACGGCGCTCATTATGCGATTGGTATTCTGGCGCTGATCATGTTCATCACCATGAAATTTCATGTGCCGGAGATAGTCACAGGCCTGATCGGCATTGCCTTCATTGCTGCGTCGGTGTGGTCTTCACTGCATTATCGCAAGACGCATGCAGAGGAGGCGCAGGACAGCGATTGATTAGTCATTCGTGAATAGCTTTTGACGAAATTGAAAATGGGCCCACGGGGCCCATTTTTTATGCATGTCCTGTAATGATTTAATTACACCGCATCGCGATGCGCCTTTCATCAAGCCTTGTACTTGAAGCCATGATGCCGCAGGGGCAATGAGCGAATACGCTTGCCCGTTGCCTCGAACAAGGCATTCATCATCGCAGGAATGACGCCACCAATCGGCGGTTCGCCGACGCCGCCCCAGAAGCCGCCTGTGGGAACCAGCACCGGAATGACCTCGGGCGCATGCATGATGCGAGCGAGCGGATAGTCGGCAAAATTACCCTGCACCACACGACCCTGCTCAATCGTGATGTCTTCGAACATCAGCGCTGACAATCCCCAGATCACACCACCTTCGATCTGTGCCTTGACTGCATCCGGATGTACCACATGGCCGCTGTCAATGGCCACGGCCACCCGTTTAACATCAATCACCGAACCCTTGCTTACTGAAAGCTCGACGGCCGCTGCGGTAAAGCTGCCGTAGGAATCCACGACAGCAATCCCGCGATGCACGCCTTTGGCCGCAGGCTTGTCCCAGCCTATGGCCTTGGCGACGGCGTCGAGTACAGCCTGATCTTTTTTGCCTTCCAGCAGAGGGCGGCGGAACTGGTAAGGATCTTTGCCTGCCGCATGCGCGAGCTCATCGATAAAGCATTCGCGATAAAACGGATTATTGGTGTGAGCGACCGCACGCCAGAAACCTGGAGGTACGTGCAGATCGCGCATCATGTATTCGTTCGTAAAGTTGGGTACGGCATACGGATTGTCACGGAATACACGCGTGTTGATCTGATCGACGCCATCCTTCACAAACTGCGGATACACCGTCACTGCAATCGACTGGTCAGACTGACGTACCTCCCAGCCCACCCAATTACCTTTTTCATCCAGACCACCGCGCAGCTTCACCAGCGTGACCGGACGATAGCGACCCTGCCGCATGTCTTCTTCGCGTGACCATTGCAGGCGCACCGGCGTGCCGGGTATCGCTTTGGCGATCTTGACTGCTTGTTTTACAAAATCCTGATGCGGGCCACGTCGGCCAAAGCCACCGCCGGCATGCATCTTGTGGATATACACTTTGTCGAGCGGCAGTCCGCCGGATTCAGATGCCGCTGCTGCCGACGCTTCACCGTTTTGCGTGCCGACCCAGACATCAAGCTTTTCAGCGGTGAAAATAGCAGTGGCTGTTTGCGGCTCCATCGTGCAGTGATTCACAAAGCCGGTGGTGTACTCCGCTTCGAGCACCTTGTGCGCGCCGGCGAGTGCGCTGCGGGCATCGCCATCCTTGCGCGCGATCGGTGCTTCTTTGGCTTCCAGACCTTCGCGCATATAGGCCATGATGGAAGCGCTGGAGATTTTGCCTTTCTCGCCGTTTTCCCATTCAGGCTTGATCGCTTTCAGTGCCTGGTTCGCCTGCCACCAGTTGTCGGCGACAACAGCAATCCATTCTTCCGAGCTGACGATATGCTTCACGCCCGGCATCTTCCTGGCAGCGGTATCGTCAAAGCGTTTCAGAAAACCGCCAAATACCGGGCTCTGCAAAATCGATGCATGCAACATCCCCGGCAGGCGTACGTCAGCAGCATACACTTGAGAGCCATTGACCTTGGCGGGTATGTCAAAGCGCGCCGGCGAGGTGCCGATCAGTTTCCAGTTTTTCGGATCTTTCAAACGGGGAGCGGTCGGCACCGGCATGGTGGCGGCCACACCTGCCAGTTCACCATAGCGCGCCGTTTTGCCCGAAGGATGCGTCACCACACCTTTGCTCACACTGCATTCCGACGCCGGGACATTCCATTGCTGTGCTGCGGCAGCAATCAGCATTTCGCGCGCAGCGGCACCGCCCTGACGTACATATTCATGCGAATCTCGAATGCCGCGACTGCCGCCGGTCGACATGTCCTTGAAAATCCGGTTTCGGCGCATGTGCATGTTCACATCCGCGTACTCAGGCTTGACCTTGTTCCAGTCACATTCCAGCTCTTCGGCCACCAGCTGCGCCAAACCTGTGAAAGAACCCTGACCCAGCTCCGAGCGCGCGATACGGATAATGACGGTGTCGTCGGGCTGAATCACGATCCAGTGCGTCACTTCCGGCGCGCCACTGGCTTCAGCGGCAATGGCAGTTCCCGAGGCACCTGCCTGCAAGCCAAGGACAAAGGCGCCGCTCAGGGCAGCGGATTGCTTGAGGAAGGTACGGCGGGCGGAAGGCTTGGATACAGCGGACATGGTCTCGGCTCCTGACAGAAGATTTTTTATTACGTACATTCTACCGCTTGCGCCAGCGCTCTCCGTCAGAGACTGCCTGCCGGTAGTTGTTGTGCCGCGCGTTCGGACATCACCAGAACAAGCTTCATTCG
>JBIIEY010000172.1:0-4949 GCA_044237595.1 Burkholderiaceae bacterium
TTAGCCCCTGCGCCTGCAACCAGGCGCCCAGTTTTTTGGACATCAGATCAACGTCGGCATAGGTGATGAAACGATCCATGCACACATAGGCATTTCGCTGCGCGTACTTACCGAATGCCTCTTCGAGCAAATGCACCAGTGAGCGATAACGCGTGTAATCAATCTCGGCAGGTACGCCCGGTGGGTAGGACTTTAGCCAGAATTTATCCATGCTTTACCTCGGAGTAGTGAGTGCGGTCGTACGGCACGGCTATCGGGTGATCCCTGACGGGAATTTCACTTGATTTCGTGCATGGAATCCTAGCCGATAAATTTTGAATTGTCTTTTATTGCATCGCAGCAGTTGGGATAACTGTTGTTTCGATGCCTGCATTCTGGGATGGCGGCAGGGGTGGAGGCTCGGTTGGCAGATAGGCAGACAATGCCTTGCGGCGCGCAGCGTTATCTAGCTTGGTTAATTCGCGTACCGACTGATAAAAAGTTGGCAGGTGCTTTTCCTTACTGAGCATGGCGCGAAAGGCGGGTGCAAGATCGTGATAAGTGGAGATCAGCGCAAAATGGGCATTCGTCATGCGTTCACCAAACCATCGGTCATAACCCGCGTATCCGGCCCATTTGGCTTGTTTTATGTAGGCATAACGCTGCTGAAGTTCTGAAAATATCTCTGCCTTGCGTTGCCGTTTCTCTGCATCGCTGACAGGACGATTGAAATTTTCCTCGAGCTGGTGCGCATAGGTCGACAGGAGCGCGAGGAATTCTTCTTTGCGCACTTGATAGGCGATATATTCCTCACGCATTGCATCATCGCCTCTGGCTTCGAGCCAGCGCATTACGCCGACTTCTTCGACCGCTGTTGCGAATGATTCATTGAATTGCGAATCACCCGGCGCATAGGCCACCTGATGCGCGAGTTCATGAAAAATCAGCCTCGCCAATTCTGCTTCGGGATATTCGATGAAGGTCGACAGCACGGGATCGTTGAACCAGCCTAGCGTCGAATATGCGGGTACACCGGTGACTCGCACGTCCAGATTTTGGCGACTCAAATTATCAGCGAAGCTCTGCGCAGCTTCGCGACTGTAGTAGCCACGATAGTCAACGCATCCCGCAACGGGAAAGCACCAGCGTTCGGGTTTGAGGGATAGCTCCGGTGTGGCGACAACATTCCACAAAACATATTTGCGTTTGAGGTCAGCGTACTTGGTATAACTGCCGTTATCAGGCAGAGCGAGTTCTTTGGCTGCAAAAGCGCGAATGTCACGTACCCGCTTGAGCCGCGTTTTCAGGTCATCTCTGACATCGGGGTCTGCCAGCCAATGATCTATGGGCTTGGCTTCTGAGAGCATGGCGAAGTGGCCCTGGACAGCCTGAGTGTAATAGCCGAGCTGCGCGCAGCCACACGCCATTGCCGACACCAGCAGGGCAGAGGCGGTACGCAAGATGATGCGCATCGACGCTGTCCGTAAATCAGGCCTAACCATAGTAGTTGTTTCTATTGTCAATTTTGCAGAGGTGAGTATGAGTTCGAGTTCGTATGGTCGCACAAATTATTTTACGAAATTGACAATTTTGCAGGTGAGCCGGCGCAAGGTAATATTGCGAAGACAAAGCGCTGCTCAGACAGCAAACGAACGCCTGCCCGAACCGGCGGGCATCCACTCAGGAAGAGACCACCATGAAGCTGATTGACCCTATTCTCGGGTTCCACAACGAACTCAAGCAAATCCGCCGCACGATTCACGCACACCCGGAACTGTCTTATGAGGAGTTCAAGACCGCCGATCTGGTCGCTGAGAAGCTGACCAGCTGGGGCATACCGGTGATTCGGGGCATGGGCGTGACGGGCGTGGTGGGCATCATCAAAAACGGCACCAGCAATCGGGCCGTTGGCTTGCGCGCTGACATGGATGCACTTCCCGTTCAGGAAATGAACAGCTTCGAACACAAGTCGCAGCATGATGGAAAGATGCACGCCTGCGGCCATGACGGTCACACGACGATGCTGCTGGGCGCCGCGCATTATCTTGCGCATCACAAGAACTTTGACGGCACGGTGTATGTGATCTTCCAGCCCGCAGAGGAAGGGGCGGGCGGCGCTAAACGAATGATGGATGAGGGGCTATTCGAGCAATGTCCGATGGAGGCCGTGTTTGGCATGCATAACTGGCCCGGCTCTCCAGCTGGCACGATGGGTGTCGTGCCGGGGCCAATGATGGCTTCGTCCAATGAATTCGAATTAATTATCAAAGGTAAAGGCTCGCATGCAGCGCAGCCCCATCTGAGCACAGACCCAGTCATGGTCGCGGTACAAATTGCCCAAAGCTGGCAGACGATTATCTCTCGCAATAAAAATCCGTTGGATGCCGGTGTTTTGTCGGTGACGCAAATTCATTCGGGTAGCGGGACCAATATCGTTCCCGATTCGGCAAGCATGATTGGTACAGTGCGTACCTTCACTATGGAGACGCTTGATCTGATCGAAAAGCGTATGGGTGAGATCGCGCAACATACGGCAGAAGCTTTTGGAGCGACAGTTGAATTCAAATTCCATCGCAACTATCCCCCATTGATCAATCACGAGATAGAAACCGAATTTGCACTCGGTGTGATGGAAGATGTGGTGGGCAAGGATGGCACGCTGAAGAAAATTGCACCCACTATGGGCTCGGAAGATTTCGCTTTCATGCTACTGGAAAAACCAGGGTGCTATGTCTTTATCGGCAATGGCGATGGAGATCACCGCATGGCAGGCCATGGATTGGGGCCCTGCAATCTGCACAATCCTAGCTACGACTTCAATGATGAACTGCTACCGATAGGCGCAAGCTACTGGGTGCATCTTGCAGAGAAATTTCTGGCAACGCCACCGTTGCGTTGATGGGGCTGCTTTTGTTTTGATCAAACCGCTGTGCTATTCGCACGACGCAATCCGGTCTGAATAATCTGATATGCGGGCGGGGCCTTTGGTCCCGTGATGCCTTCTACCGCTTGAATTGGATCAAAATGCCAGATGTGCTCATGGAATTCAGCGACTTGAGTTCGATGAGCAATGCTGATGACCGTGGTGTTTGGTAGTTCCTCGAGCAATTGCTGATAGAGCGCCTTTTCGGTTTCACTATCGAGCGCACTGCTCGCTTCGTCAAGAAATAACAAATCAGGCTTAGTCAGCAACGCGCGCATGAAGGCGATGCGCTGCTGCTCACCCGGTGACAAGCGCTGGCTCCAGTTATCCTCAGTATCCAGCAAGGGCGCAAGATGATCGAGCCGACAGCTTTGCAGGTAGTGTCGAACGGCGAGATCCTTGAATGCATCCTCGCCGCTGGGATACCCGATCGCGGATCGCAGTGTGCCGATCGGCAGATAACTACGTTGAGGAATGAATAGAACGCCAAGCTTGTGCGGGATTTCGATACTACCCGACCCGTAGGGCCAGATGCCGGCGATGGCCCTGAACAAGGTTGATTTTCCGCACCCTGAAGGGCCTGTCAACAGTATTCTCTGTCCGTTTTGTATACGCGATGTAAAGGCGGTATTTACCTGCGTGCCATTTGGCAGCCGCAGCACAAGTTCCTCAATGAGCAGTGCACCGACATTGTTATGAAGGACTGAGATTTCCGAGGTTTGCTCATGAGCGGCGCTGACAGCTTCGTGAAACCCGGCAAGGCGATTTACGCTGGCCTTCCATTCTGCGAGTTGACCGTAGGCGTCGATGAACCAGGACAGCGCAGACTGCACCTGCCCGAAGGCAGATGAAATCTGCATCAGGCCACCCAAAGTGATTGCGCCTGAGAAATATCGTGGCGCACCCACAAGGAAGGGGAAAATCACCGCAAACTGCGCATAGAAAGTCGATGCGATGTTCAAGCGTTTGCTGGTTTTCATGATGGCCCTCCAGTTGTCGCGTATGCGCGCGAACTGGCCTGAGAATTGGTGTCGGGCGTGTTCCTCACCTCGGTACAAGGCAACAGACTCGGCGTTTTCGCGCAGGCGAATTAGTCCAAAACGAAAATCAGCTTCAAAGCGTTGTTGGTCAACATTTTGTTTGACCAAGGGCCTGCCGATGAATGCGACCAGCAGCGAACCGATGCCAGCGTAGCCGATGGCAAACCAGACCATGTAGCCGGGGATACTCCATTCCTGACCGCTCAGCATGAAAGTCAGCGGCCCGCTGACAGACCAGAGTATCCCGATGAACGATACGAGCGTGACGACACTGGAAAGCAAGCCGAGTGACAACGAGAGGCTGCCGCCGGTGAGATATTTCAAGTCTTCAGCGATGCGCTGATCGGGATTGTCTGCGATTTGGTTCTGCTCAATTCGGTAGAAAGACTGATTTTCCAGCCAGAGCGACATGTACTGGGTTGTCATCCATCGGCGCCATCGTATTTCGAGCGCTTGCGTAAGGTAGATTTTGTAAATAGCGACGGCGATGAAAATGAAAGCGAGCCAGGAAAATCGCCACAATTGGTCCCAAAACTCGGGCAGATTTTTCGTCTCCAGCGCGTTGTAAAAGTCGCGATTCCAATCGTTGAACAGCACATTTAAATATACGAGTCCCAGCGTCAGCGCCACGACAGAGAACAACAACAATCGCGCAGACCATCGCTCCTCTGATTTCCAAAAAGGCGATAGCAACTTCCAGATTTTTTTTGAAAGCTGTGATTGGCGCGGAGGGTTAATGATCATGGATGCTTGGACTTGGTTTCTGCAACGCAGTCGATTTGACTGCATCATGCTTTCTGGCTAATGCTTTTGTTATCGGTTAGGCGTCAAAAGGCGCGGCGACTGCCGCCCCCATTACGAGCATTCGGCATCTTTGATTTAATCTACCGTGTGCTACCCAGACCCCGTTAGAACTCCTTCAAGGGCCCGAGCGATGAAAGTTTGAGTTGCGCTTTATGCTTATACGCAAGGCGGCTCAGGAAAATTTATTCTCTGCGCTCCCGACT
>JBIIEY010000173.1:0-4947 GCA_044237595.1 Burkholderiaceae bacterium
GTGTTTGGTTTTCGTTTCATCGAGCAGCAATTCTTCCCCGATTCGAGCCGCCTTGAACTGATGGTGGAGCTCTGGCTCCCCGAAGGATCTTCCTATCAGGCCACTGAAGCTCAGGCGAAAAAATTCGAGCAATTGATGATGAAGCAAGCCGACGTCGAATCAGTGACGAGCTATGTAGGTACTGGCAGTCCTCGATTTTATTTACCGCTTGATCAGATTTTTCCCCAGACGAATGTGTCTCAGATCGTGGTCTTGCCCAAGGATGCCGAAGCCCGAACCGCATTGCGGGACAAGATCATTGCGCTTTTCAAAACGGATTTTCCGGAAGTGCGCGGTCGAGTGAAATTGCTGCCGAACGGCCCACCCGTACCGTATCCGGTTCAGTTTCGTGTAACGGGTACCGAGGTTACCAAGGTTCGTGCAATTGCCGATCAGGTCAAGGAGATCATGCAAGGCAATCCGAATGCGATTGGTGTAAACGACAATTGGAATGAAGCCGTGAAAGTGCTGCGCATTGAATTGGATCAGGACAAATTACGTGCGTTGGGCATCAACTCGCAGGTGGTGATGCGGGCTGCGAATACCATCCTGTCGGGAAGCACCGTGGGTCAGTTTCGTGACGGTGACAAACTGATCGATATCGTGATTCGGCAACCTGTGGATGAGCGCGCGACCGTGACTGCTTTATCGAGCGCGAGTATCCCGACCGGCGGTGGGCGTGCCGTGCCTTTGTCTCAATTGGCGACACCTCGCTTTGTCTGGGAGCCAGGTGTGGTCTGGCGTGAGGGGCGCGAGTGGGCAATCACGGTTCAATCCGATGTGGTCGACGGCATTCAGGGCCCAACCGTGTCCAGCCAGATCGATCCTCTGCTCGACGCACTACGTGCCACGCTGCCACCGGGATATCAGATCAAATTGGCAGGTGCGATTGCTGACAGTGGCAAGGCGCAGGACTCGATTGCCGCCAATGTGCCGCTGGTGATTTTTATTGTGTTCACCCTGTTGATGCTGCAGTTACATAGTTTTTCGCGTTCGGTACTGGTCTTCCTAACGGGGCCGTTGGGTGTCGCCGGCGCAGCAATGGCGTTGCTGATCCTGCAACGGCCGTTTGGCTTCGTAGCTCAGCTTGGCGTGATTGCACTATTCGGCATGATCATTCGTAACTCAGTGATTCTGGTCGATCAAATCGAGCAAGATATTTCAGCCGGCATTCCTGTCTGGGACGCGATCGTCGGCTCTGCTGTGCGGCGCTTCAGGCCGATCATTCTGACTGCGGCCACAGCCGTGCTGGCGATGATACCTCTGTCCCGCTCGGTATTTTGGGGCCCAATGGCCGTGGCTATCATGGGGGGGTTGATCGTCGCCACCGTGCTGACGCTGCTGTTCCTGCCGGCGTTGTATGCGGCCTGGTTCCGGGTGCGGCGACCGGCCTGACAGGGGAGAGGCAAAAACAGGGGCGAATGAGGTCAATTTCCAGTAAAATTGGGCCTTGAAGTCAAATAGCCATAACAATGGCCACGCAGGGCGACCGCTTTTGACACTTGGTCGCCCTTTGCTTTTTTTGTAACGAGCGAACAGCATAGTTCTGCGAGGATGGCGAAATTGGTAGACGCACCAGGTTTAGGTCCTGACGCCAGCAATGGTGTGGGGGTTCGAGTCCCCCTCCTCGCACCACCGACTTGATTAACATTTTTGGACGATTCACATGGCAACTGCAGTCGAAACACTGGAAAAACTTGAACGTCGCGTCACGCTGAACGTGCTGATGTCTGACATGGACACGGAAGTTGAAAAACGCCTGAAAGTGCGCGCGCGCTCGGCAAAAGCACCGGGTTTTCGTCCGGGTAAAGTGCCTATGAAGATGGTGACGGCGCAATATGGCGCGGTGGTTCAGGGCGAAGTGCTCAATGAATTGGTGGACCGCGCCTTTCGCGAGGTCAGCGCCGAGCATAATCTGCGCGTGGCGGGGTACCCCAGAATCGAGCCCAAGGGCGACGAAAGTGTCGATGGTGCGATCGTTTTTCAAGCCACCTTCGAGGTGTATCCCGAGGTGAAGATAGGTGATCTGGCTGGCGTGGAGATCGAGCGCAGCAAGTCCGAAGTGAGCGATGCTGAAATCGACAAGACGATTGATATCCTCCGTAAGCAGCGCGTGCATTTTCATACCAAGGGCGTGCACGATGCGCACGGTGATGGTGGTCCTGACACATCGGCACAAAATGGCGATCGCGTGACGGTAGATTTCGTTGGCAAAATCGACGGCGTCGAGTTCGCTGGTGGCAAAGCGGATGACTACGCTTTCGTGCTGGGTGAAGGAAGGATGTTGGCTGAATTCGAGCAGGCTGCGCTTGGTCTGAAGGCCGGCGAATCAAAAACTTTTACCATGAAATTCCCCGATGACTACCATGGCAAGGATGTCGCAGGCAAGACGGCAGAATTCACAATCACAGTCAAAAATGTGGAGTGGGCACATTTGCCGGATGTTGACGCTAATTTCGCGATGAGTCTGGGTATTGTCGATGGCGACATGCAAAAGATGCGCGACGATATACGCGGTAATCTCGAGCGTGAAGTCGGTACCCGTGTGAAGGCAAAAACTAAAACGAATGTGATGGACGGCTTGCTTAAGGTCGCCGAGCTCGATGTTCCCAAAGTGCTGTTGCAGCAAGACGCCGAGCGTCTGGCTGAAATGACCCGGGAAGACATGCGCCAGAGGGGGATGGACGTGAAAGACATGCCATTTCCTGCAGAACTGTTCAATGAGCAGGCGGATCGCCGCGTTCGTTTGGGATTGATTCTGAGCGAGCTGGTCAAGACGCACGAACTGCGCGCGACGGGCGAGCAGATCAAGTCCTATGTAGAAGACTTTGCGAAGGCCTACGAGGATCCTCAGCAAGTCGTCAAATACTATTTTGGGGACCGCCAGCGCCTCGCCGAAGTTGAGGCTCTGGTGATCGAAGAGAACGTGGTCAACTTCGTGCTGTCCAAAGCCAAGGTCACGGAGAGCGTAGTGGCCTTTGATGAGTTGATGGGTAACACGCAGCAGTCCTGATACATCAGCTTCATGAACGAGGGCCGCAAGATTGGTTACACTACCGCTTGCGGCCTTGCTCATTGGAGCGCAGACCGATCAACATTTTTACCGCGAAAGAAAGTCAATGACTGATAGCACCTACCGTAAATCCGCGATCGACACTGACATGCTGGGTATGGTACCCATGGTGATCGAGCAGAGCGGTCGTGGCGAGCGCGCTTACGATATCTATTCCCGCTTGCTCAAAGAGCGTGTCATTTTCCTTGTTGGTCCTGTGAACGACCACACAGCGAACCTCGTCGTGGCGCAGCTGCTGTTCCTTGAGAGCGAGAATCCTGACAAGGATATCTCTCTCTACATTAATTCGCCCGGCGGATCGGTCTCGGCCGGCTTGGCAATTTACGACACCATGCAGTTCATCAAGCCTGATGTGTCGACACTATGCACGGGACTGGCTGCATCGATGGGCGCGTTCCTGCTTGCAGCGGGTGCGAAAGACAAGCGTTTCTCGTTGCCGAATTCCCGCATCATGATCCACCAGCCACTGGGTGGCGCGCAGGGTCAGGCGGCGGATATCGAGATTCAGGCACGCGAAATTCTTTATCTGCGGGAACGTCTGAATCAGATTCTGGCGGACAAGACTGGGCGGAGCATCGACCAGATCAGCAAGGATACGGACCGCGATAATTTCATGTCGGCAGAGCAGGCAGTCGACTACGGAATGATCGACAAAGTGCTGACTCATCGGGCTTGACAAGTTCTGTGAGCTAAGCAGTAGTATTTTTGCAACAATTCAGCATAGCAAGATTGTTACTTTCAAGCGTGACGGATTCTTGATTCACAGGTAAGATCCACGAAAAAATCACCTTCACCACTAGGATATGTCCGATAAAAAGTCCTCCGCCGGGGAAAAGTTGCTCTACTGCTCATTTTGCGGCAAGAGCCAGCATGAGGTGAAGAAGCTCATCGCCGGGCCATCTGTATTCATCTGCGATGAATGCATTGACCTGTGCAACGACATCATTCGCGATGAAGCATCGTCGGTTGAGTCGGTTGCCGGACCTCGCTCGGATCTGCCTACACCCCAGGAAATTTTCGATTTGCTGGGCCAGTACGTTATCGGCCAAGACACGGCCAAGCGTACGCTGTCGGTTGCTGTTTACAACCACTACAAGCGTCTGCGCCATTTGGGCAAAAAAGACGATGTCGAGCTTGCCAAGAGCAATATTCTTTTGGTGGGGCCCACAGGGTCTGGCAAGACGCTGCTGGCACAAACGCTGGCGCGCATGCTGAACGTGCCCTTCGTGATCGCCGATGCAACCACACTGACTGAAGCAGGTTACGTGGGCGAGGATGTTGAAAATATCATCCAGAAATTGCTGCAGAACTGCAATTACGAAGTCGAGAAGGCCCAAAAAGGTATCGTCTATATCGACGAAATTGACAAGATCTCCCGCAAATCGGACAACCCGTCAATTACTCGGGATGTATCTGGTGAGGGCGTGCAGCAGGCGCTGCTGAAACTGATCGAGGGCACTATGGCCTCGGTACCGCCTCAGGGTGGACGCAAGCATCCAAATCAGGACTTCGTGCAGATCGACACGACCAACATTCTGTTCATTTGCGGTGGTGCTTTTGATGGCTTGGCGAAAATCATTTCCGACCGTTCTGAAAAGGGCGGTATCGGTTTCTCGGCCAACGTAAAGAGCCAGACCCAGCGCAGTGCCAGCGAAGTGATGATGGATGCCGAGCCTGAGGATCTGATCAAATTTGGTCTGATTCCAGAACTCGTTGGTCGATTGCCCGTCGTGGCCACGCTGTCGGAACTTACAGAGGATGCACTGATCCAGATTCTGCTCGAGCCGAAAAATGCGCTGATCAAGCAGTACGCGAAGCTTCTGGAAATGGAAGGC
>JBIIEY010000010.1:0-16265 GCA_044237595.1 Burkholderiaceae bacterium
CGCTCGATCAGACCTGTATCAAGATCTGCACCGGCAAACGGTTTACTGACAATCAAGCGACCAAGGAAAGTAATATTCGTCGCCGGCCCAACCACCTGAAAAGCCGCCAGCGCCTGCGACATGCGTACCAGTGCCTCGGCTCGGTCTTTTCCATGAACGATCAGCTTGGCAATCATCGGATCATAAAAGGGCGAAATCACATCGCCTTGCGTAACACCGGCATCAATGCGCAGCGCACCGTGTGTAAATTGCACGGCTTGTGGCATGTGCAGGTAATCGAGTCTGCCTGTCGATGGCAAAAATCCTTTTTCAGGATTTTCTGCATAGATGCGCGCTTCAATCGCATGACCGTTTATGGTGAGCTCATCCTGCAATTGAGGCAGACGCTCGCCAGCGGCTACGCGCAACTGCCATTCCACCAGATCGGTGCCAGTGATCATCTCCGTCACCGGATGCTCGACTTGCAGACGCGTGTTCATCTCCATGAAATAAAAACTGCCATCCTGATTCGCAATGAACTCCACCGTTCCTGCACCCACATAAGCCACTGCTTTAGCCGCTGCAATCGCTGCGGCACTCATCGCCTGACGACGCTCTGCGCTCATGCCGGGTGCCGGCGCTTCTTCCAGTACTTTTTGATGACGTCTCTGTACCGAACAATCGCGCTCGAACAGACTCACGCAATTACCATGCGTATCTGCAAAAATCTGTATTTCGATATGACGCGGGCGAGTCAGATATTTCTCAACCAGCACCCGCGCATCACCAAAACTGTTTTTCGCTTCTCGCTGGCAGGAAGCCAGCGCATCCGCAAAATCTTCCGATCGCGTCACCACACGCATGCCTTTACCGCCGCCACCGGCACTGGCTTTGAGTAGCACCGGATACCCGATCTGATCGGCCTGCGCCTGAAGAAATACCGGATCCTGATTGTCGCCGTGGTAGCCGGGCACCAAGGGCACTTGCGCTTTTTCCATCAGCAACTTGGCCGCCGATTTGGAACCCATCGCACGAATCGCAGATGCTGGTGGGCCAATGAACACCAACCCTGCTCCTTCGCAAGCCGCGGCAAACGCTTCGTTCTCCGAAAGGAAACCATAGCCGGGGTGTATCGCTTCTGCGCCAGATTGCTTTGCTGCCGCAATCACGCGATCGATATTCAGATAACTTTCACTTGCAGCCGCCGGACCAATAGCGATCGCTTCATCGCAGAAGGCCACATGACGCGCATGCGCATCGGCATCGGAATACACCGCCACCGACTGTATGCCCATGCGACGTGCGGTCGCCGCGACACGACAGGCAATTTCTCCGCGATTAGCAATGAGAATTTTTTTGAACATCGTTCCTGCTCCGGTGTTTGTTTTTATTGTGTCGTCAGTTGTAAAACTTCCAGCGTTCTCTCGCCAAGCAAAGTCATCTCTTCATCGGACAACATAAAAGGTGGCATCCAGTACACCGTTGTACCTATAGGGCGAAGCAATAATTCTTTTTGCAAGGCATTGGTAAAAAATCGCCGAGCGAAACCTTCTCTGACGGTCGGCGAGACATCAAAGGCAGCAATCATGCCGCGCTGTCGCACATGGCAGACCAAAGGATGCATTGCAATCGGCTGCAAGGCCTGCGTGATTTTTTGAGCGCGCCGCTGGTTACGCTGGATCACATCATCATCATCAAAAATCTGCAAGGTTGCCAGCGCCGCACGACACGCGAGCGGATTGCCGGTATACGAATGCGAATGCAAAAAGCCGCGTGCCACCTCAGGATGATAAAAGGCCTGATAAATGGTATCTGTCGTCATCACTAGCGACAGCGGAAGATAGCCGCCGCTGATGCCCTTGGACAGACACAAGAAATCAGGCCAGATACCTGCCTGCTCGCAGGCGAAGAAAGTTCCGGTGCGGCCACAACCCACCGCGATTTCATCCGCAATCAGGTGTACGTTAAATTCATCACACAGTGCGCGCAGCTGACGCAGATAGTCAGGATGATGCATCGCCATACCGACTGCACATTGCACCAGGGGTTCGACAATGACGGCGGCAATCTTGTCCGAGCGACGCTCAAGCAAAGTACGCATGGCCTGTATTGCACGAGCGGCTACATCCACATCGCTCTCACCTGCTTTTGCCTGACGCGCATCGGGACTCATGACCACGTGCGCTCGCCGATACATGCCACCATAGGCCTCAGTGAACACCGGAACATCGGTAACGCCGAGCGCACCCACGGTCTCGCCGTGATAACTGCCTTGCAGACAGACGAATTCCTGTTTCTCCGAACGCTCGCTGTTGCGCCAATAATGAAAACTCATTTTCAGCGCAATCTCGACCGCAGACGCACCATCGGATGCATAAAAGCAGTGACCCAGAGCGTGGTTGGTTTTTGCTGCGAGACGTTCAGATAACTGCACTACCGGCTCATGAGTAAAGCCGGCGAGCATCGCATGCTCTAGCTTATCGAGCTGGTCTTTCAAAGCCTCATTGATACGCGGATTCGCATGGCCGAACAAATTCACCCACCAGGAACTGACCGCATCAAGATAGCGCTGACCCTGATGGTCATACAACCACGCGCCACGCCCATGACTGATGGCGACCAATGGCATGGTTTCGTGATGCTGCATTTGCGTGCAGGGATGCCAGACACTGGCCAGACTGCGCGTTACCCAATCGTCGGCGCTCTGCATCACATTCTGAACAGACCGAATTTCGTTTCAGGAATGGGCGCATTCAGCGCAGCCGACAATCCCAATCCAAGTACGGTACGTGTGTCGGCAGGATCGATCACGCCATCATCCCAGAGCCGCGCGCTCGCATAATAAGGATGGCCCTGCACTTCGTACTGCTCGCGGAGCGGCGCCTTGAATGCCGCTTCTTCTTCCGCCGACCAACTGCCGCCGCGGGCTTCGATGCCGTCACGCCGCACCGTCGCCAGTACGCTGGCCGCCTGCTCACCGCCCATCACCGAGATGCGCGCATTGGGCCACATCCACAGCATGCGCGGCGAGAAAGCGCGACCGCACATGCCATAGTTACCTGCACCAAAACTGCCGCCAATGATCACGGTGAATTTGGGCACGGCCGCAGTTGCCACCGCAGTCACCATCTTTGCACCATGACGTGCGATGCCTTCGTTTTCGTATTTGCGACCGACCATGAAGCCGGTGATGTTTTGTAGGAAGATCAGCGGTATCTTGCGCTGACAGCAGAGCTCGATGAAATGCGCTCCCTTGACCGCAGATTCGGAAAACAGAATGCCATTGTTCGCGATCACACCGACGGGCATGCCGTACAGATGCGCAAAGCCGCATACCAGCGTGCTGCCAAAGCGCGCCTTGAATTCATCAAATTCACTACCGTCCACAATGCGCGCAATCACCTCGCGTACATCGTAGGGTTTACGCGTATCGGCGGGGATGACGCCATAGATTTCGCGGGTATCGTATTTTGGTTCAACGCTTTCGCGCAGCTGCAGCTGGCTCGCTTTACTGCGGTTCAGATGACCCACAATATTGCGAGCAATCGAGAGCGCATGATGATCATCCTGCGCCAGATGATCAACTACGCCGGAGAGCCGGGTATGCACATCACCGCCGCCGAGATCTTCAGCACTTACCACTTCACCTGTGGCTGCTTTCACCAGTGGCGGGCCGCCGAGAAAAATGGTGCCCTGATTTTTGACGATGATGGATTCATCACTCATGGCAGGCACATAAGCACCACCGGCGGTGCATGACCCCATGACCACGGCGATTTGCGGTATGCCTTGCGAAGACATCTGGGCCTGGTTGTAAAAAATTCGGCCAAAGTGTTCGCGGTCGGCGAATACATCATCCTGGTTCGGCAGATTTGCACCACCTGAGTCAACCAGATAAATACAGGGCAAGTTATTCTGCTGCGCGATTTCCTGAGCGCGCAAATGTTTTTTCGCCGTCATCGGGTAGTAGGTGCCGCCTTTTACGGTAGCGTCGTTGCAGACGATCACGCACTCCTGCCCCTTGACGCGACCTATGCCGGTGATGATGCCCGCCGATGGCGCGGCATTGTCATACATATTGAATGCCGCGAGCTGAGAAAATTCCAGGAAGGGTGTGCCAGGATCGAGCAACTGATTGACGCGCTCGCGTGGCAGCAACTTGCCGCGATCCGTGTGTTTTTTGCGCGCGTCCTCGCCGCCGCCGAGCGCCAGTTTTTCGCAATGCGCGCGCAGATCATCCACCAGTGCCTGCATCGCAGTGGCGTTGGCCGTGTATTCGGCGGAGCGTGGATTGAGTCGGGATTCAAGAACGGGCATGCTCACTGACCTTTGTCATTTTTTTCAAACGTACCATCGAGATACAACCACTGCCCTGCCTCACGCACAAAACGACTGGTTTCGTGCAAACGATGCCCGCGTCCACTCACGCGGCAACGCGCGACGAATTCCACCGTAGCTTCATCACCCTGCTCCGCAGCAGAGCGTACCTCAAGCGCTAGCCATTTGATCGACGCATCAGCCAACTGCTCCGATGGGCAAGTAGACGGATGCCAGCTGGCCTTGAGGTAGTCCTCATTGCCAGTCACATAAGCGGTATAGCGCGAGCGCATCAGCTGTTCCGCTGTTTCGGGACTATTTTCTTTACTTAAAAAACGGCCACAGCATTCTTCCAGCGATGGCCCACCACAAGGGCAAGGCTTGGTAGTTTTACTCATTGAATTTACGCTAACGCACGACCAATCAGAATTTTTTGTATGTCACTAGTACCTTCATAAATCTGGCAAACGCGTACATCACGATAAATGCGCTCGACCGGGAAATCTGCCAGATAACCGTAACCGCCGTGAATCTGTATCGCCTCGCTACAGATTTGTTCAGCGACTTCGCTGGCGAACAGCTTGGCCATCGCGGCCTCTTTCAAACAAGGCAAACCCGCATCTTTCATGCTCGCCGCATGCCAGACCATCTGGCGCGCTGCTTCAAGACGCGTGGCCATATCAGCGAGACGAAACTGCACGGCCTGATGTTCAAACAAAGGTTTGTCAAAACTCTGCCGGTCTTTAGCGTAGAGCAGTGCGGCATCAAAAGCAGCGCGCGCCATGCCCACCGATTGCGCAGCGATGCCGATACGGCCACCTTCCAGACCGGACAAGGCAATCTTGTAACCCATGCCCTCTTCCCCAATCATCTGATCAGCAGGTACACGGCAATTCTCGAAAATCAGCTGTGCAGTATCGGATGAATGCTGACCGAGCTTTTCCTCAACACGCGCAACGATATAACCGGGCGTATTTACAGGCACCCAGAAAGCGCTGATGCCTCGCTTGCCAGCTGCCTTGTCCGTCACTGCCAGCACGATAGTGACATCGGCATTTTTACCGCTGGTGATGAATTGCTTGACTCCGTTGAGCACATAGCTATCGCCATCACGCGTGGCGGTAGTGCGCAAGGCTGATGCATCACTGCCGGCGTGCGGCTCGGTGAGTGCGAACGCACCCAACATTTTTCCGGCCGCCAGCGGCATCAGCCATTGTTTTTTCTGAGCCTCGTTTGCATACGACATGCCAATGCTGCACACCGGGCAGTTGTTGACGGAGATGATCGTGGATGTGCCTCCATCGCCGGCAGCGATTTCTTCAATGACCAAGGCGAGCGCCAGATAATCC
Source organism: Burkholderiaceae bacterium (assembly GCA_044237595.1). GTDB lineage: Bacteria > Pseudomonadota > Gammaproteobacteria > Burkholderiales > Burkholderiaceae_D > Pernthalerella. Next base: position 5,646 of record JBIIEY010000010.1, read on the forward strand.
AGTCCGGCGCCACCCAGCGATTCAGGCACTGCGACACCAAATGCGCCCAAGGAAGCCAGCTGCGCCAAAGCCTCACGCGGGAATTCACGTTCACGATCCCAGCGCGCGGCGTGTGGAGCGAGCTGCTGCTGTGAGAACTCACGCAGCGCATCGCGGATCATCTGGTGTTGTTCGGTCAGGACCATTGTTTTTGTTATCGACTGCTGTAATTCATGAATACAGTTTTGTTGAATCTTGTCTTTTACTGAGTACGCGTTAGTGAAGCAAAGACGCTAGATCCCGGCTTCCGCCGGGATCCAGTGACTTTCGTTGCAGACCTGGTGGCTTTCATTCGACGCAAACAGCCTGTAAAACGCAGTCTTGGCACCGGCACCTTCAACAACATCTTCACCACGCCATCTTCCGCCCGTCATAACTCTGAAAACTACCGCTATCCGACAATTTGGCTTTACCAATCACACTCAGCATACCCGCGACACTCTCCATCACCGAAGTCGGCGCACCAGATCCACCCATGTCAGTTTTCACCCAACCGGGATTCATCGTGATAAGCGCAATATTCGGATAATCATGACTCGCTGAGTGCACCGCCATGTTCAGCGCAGCTTTCGAGGCGCGATAAATCCAGCCCATGCTGGACTCGGCTTCTGCAATGCTGCCCATACCACTGGTGATGAAAACGAAACGACCACTGGATGGCTTGAGCAAAGGCGCAAGCAAAGGGATGGACTGCATGGCACCGAGCACATTCGCATGCATAGTGGCATCGAAAGCAGCCAACGCCGGGGGTTCGGTTGCACCATCGAAGGATTCGAACACACCCGCCACATACACCACCAGATCAATCTGCTCGCCATCGAGCCGCCAGGGCAGCTCCGCGAGTGACTCCGGCACCGTGACATCGATGCGTATCGCCTGTGCGCCTTCGGATTGCAGACGAGCGAGTGATTCCTCATCGCGCGCTGTTGCAAATACCTTGTATTTATTTGCCAGCAGCTGACGAACAAACTCGCGCCCAATGCCGCGCGATGCACCGATGATCAGGGCTGTTGTCATGATTTAGACCATCTCCAGTGCCATCGCGGTCGCTTCACCGCCACCGATACACAGCGCAGCAACACCGCGCTTGCCACCGGTTTTTTTCAGCGCACCCAAGAGTGTCACGATAATGCGCGCACCCGAAGCACCGATTGGATGACCAAGTGCACAAGCACCGCCATGGATATTGATTTTGTCATGCGCAATGTCGTGTTCTTTCATCGCAGCCATCGCAACAGCTGCAAAGGCTTCGTTGACCTCGAACAGATCGACTTCCTTGCTGCTCCAGCCGGTCTTTGCATACAGTTTTTCAATCGCGCCCACAGGTGCGGTGGTGAACCAGTTCGGTTCTTGCGAGTGGCGAGTATGGGCGACAATGCGCGCAATCGGCTTGGCACCCAGTTTCTTGGCTGTGGATTCGCGCATCAACACCAGCGCTGCGGCGCCATCATTGATGGACGATGACGACGCTGCGGTAATCGTGCCGTCTTTTTTGAAGGCTGGCTTGAGTTGCGGGATCTTGTCGATCTTCGCCTTGAGCGGACCTTCGTCCTTGTCGATTACGACATCACCGCCACGACCTGCCACTGTCACTGGCGCAATCTCCCACGCAAAGCTGCCATCCGCAGTAGCCGCCTGAGCGCGCTTGACGGACTCGATTGCGAATGCATCCTGTGCTTCACGCGTGAATTGATATTTGGCAGAGCAATCCTCGGCATAGGTACCCATCGCGCGGCCCTTTTCATACGCATCTTCCAGACCATCGAGCATCATGTGGTCGTACAACATGCCATGACCAATGCGATAGCCACCGCGTGCTTTCGGTACCAGATACGGCGCGTTGGTCATGGACTCCATGCCGCCTGTGACCACCACATCATTGGTACCCGCGACCAGCGAATCAAAACCATAAATCGTGGACTGCATCGCCGAGCCACACATTTTGGACAGCGTGACGGCACCGGCCGACACGGGAATGCCGGCCTTGATGGATGCCTGACGCGCGGGTGCCTGACCTTGCGCGGCCATCAGGCAGTTACCAAAGATCACGTCATTCACCACATCAGGGTTGATACCGGCACGTTCGACGGCAGCGCGAATCGCGACTGCGCCCAGATCATGTGCGGACAGTGAAGAAAAATCGCCCTGAAAAGCACCCATGGGGGTACGTGCGGCACCGACGATCACGATAGGGTCTTGCATTGCTCTCTCCAATAAAAGTTCAGGCCGCTTTCACGGCCGGGGAATTTGCTTGATGAATAAACCGGATTTCCTGCGGATACGGAAAGACATCCTCGACCTGCCCGTCCTGAATCCGTAATTTTTTCTGCCGCCAGTAATCTGCTGTCAGCAGATCGGCATGATGCTTCATGAAATACTTCCTGACTTTGGGATTTCCCAGCAAAAAGACACCAAACTGCTCGGGAAACACATCATTTTTCGCAACCGAATACCATGGCTCTGCGGACATTTCGTCTTCTTCATTGCGCGGTGCGGGTATGTCGCGGAAATTGCAGTCGGAGATATATTCGATCTCGTCGTAATCGTAAAACACCACGCGTCCCTGCCGGGTGACGCCGAAATTTTTATACAGCATGTCACCGGGGAAAATATTGGCGGCGACAAGATCTTTGATCGAGTTGCCATATTCCATCACACCGTGTTCCAGCTTGGCTTCATCTCCTGCAGCCTCGGCTTCCGTCAGCCAGATATTCAACGGTGTCATGCGGCGCTCGATATACAAGTGGCGCACGATAATCTGATCTTGGTCTTCCTCAACCAGCGAAGGCGCCACCGACTTCAACTCGGCTAGCAGTTCTTCTGAAAAACGCGAACGCGGGAAGGCAACATCCGAGTACTCCAGCGTGTCTGCCATGCGACCTACGCGATCGTGGCATTTAACCAGCTGATATTTTTCCTTGACCAGTGCGCGCGTTGTTTCTTTGGGCGGCGGAAAACTGTCCTTGATTGCCTTGAATACATATGGAAAAGAAGGCAGCGAAAACACCACCATCACCAGCCCGCGAATACCGGGGGCGATTTCGAAACGATCGGACGAATGCGCGAGGTGATGCAGAAAGTCGCGATAGAAGGCTGCCTTGCCCTGTTTTTGCAAACCTAGAATAGTGTAGATCTCGCTGCGCGGCTTATTAGGCAGCATGCTGCGCAAGAATTTCACATACGCAGAGGGCACTTCCATATCCACCTGAAAGTAAGCGCGCGTAAATGAAAATAACAGCGTAATCAGACCCACATCGGTGAGTACGGTGTCGAGTATGAGCTGGCCGCGACGATTGTGCAGCACAGGAATCACGAAAGGATATTCGCGCCCGCCATTGAGAATTTTCCCGACCAGATAAGCGCCTTTGTTACGGAAAAACGGGCTGGACAATATCTGTATCTGATGATTGGGTTCGAGTGCAGCCTGACCCATCACGCCACTTAACCATGCTGCGACCTGTGACACATCCCGATCAAGATCGGCAAATTCGCAATTGAATTGAAAATTGGTCACCATGCGTTGTAACGATTTTTCGAGGCCTTCGGCGCCGGGATAGTAAACGCGATACGTCGGTGTAGTGTCGGCCGGCTCGATGTATTCGGTGGATACTGCCGGACGCACAAAAATGAAATCATTATTGAAGTAGGTGCGATGCAGGATCTTGCAGCAGACCGAATTAAAAAATGTTTCGGCCAATTCAGGCTGGCGGTGGTCAGTCAGCATACCGATGTAATGCAGCTTCACCTCGCGCCATACGTTGTCAGACAAATCCGCTTCATCGTATTCGTCTTCGAGTGTCTGCACGCATTCCTTGACGCGCAGCTCATAAAACGCAATGCGGTCACGGGCTTCGGCCTGCGCCTGCTTCCAGGTCATTTGCTCGAAATGACGGCGCGCGGCCTGACTCGATTGACGAAACAATCGGTAGTGTTTGTCAAAACCATCCAACAGCACGCGCGCAATATCGAACGCGATTTGTGACGACAGAAGCTTGGGGAAATTCTGCATGGGTCGATAATGATCAGGCGGTTTCAGCGAAGAGTTCACGGCCGATCAGCATACGCCGTATTTCACTGGTGCCCGCACCAATTTCATACAGTTTGGCATCGCGCCACAAGCGACCCACCGGATACTCGTTGATATAACCATTACCACCCAGCGTCTGAATCGCTTCACCCGCCATCCATGTGGCCTTTTCAGCAGAATACAAGATCGCACCGGCTGCGTCTTTTCGTAATGCCCGTATCTGTTCAGGTAATTTGGCACGATCGCAGGCTTGTCCAACTGCATATACATAGGCCTTGCAGGCCATCATGGTGGAATACATGTCGGCGAGCTTGCCTTGCATGAGCTGGAATTCACCAATCGGCTGACCGAACTGTTTGCGGTCATGCACATAAGGCACAACAGCATCCATACACGCCTGCATGATGCCCAGCGGACCTCCAGACAACACGGCGCGCTCGTAGTCTAGCCCCGACATCAATACATTCACGCCGCGACCGAGTCCACCAAGCACATTCTCTGCCGGCACGCGGCAATTCTGAAACACCAGTTCGCCGGTATGCGAGCCGCGCATGCCGAGCTTGTCGAGCTTTTGCGCGACGGAGAAACCGGGAAAATCTTTTTCAATCAGAAAAGCGGTGATGCCGCGCGGACCGGCTTCGATATCGTTTTTTGCGTACACCACCAGTACATCGGCATCAGGACCATTGGTGATCCACATCTTGCTGCCATTGAGTAGCCAGTGATCGCCTTTGAAGTCGGCACGTAGTTTCATGCTCACCACGTCGGAGCCTGCATTCGGTTCAGACATGGCGAGCGCGCCGACATGTTCACCTGAAATCAGTTTGGGCAGATACGCAGCACGCTGCGCATCGGTGCCGTTGCGACGAATCTGATTCACGCACAGATTGGAATGCGCACCATACGACAAACCAACTGAGGCAGAAGCGCGGGAAATTTCTTCCATCGCGATGATATGAGCGAGGTAACCAAGGCCGCTACCGCCAAGATCTTCTTCTACCGTCACGCCCAGCAAACCCAAGTCACCCATCTTGCGCCACAAGTCCATGGGGAATTGATCGGTACGATCGATTTCTGCAGCGCGCGGCGCGATTTCAGCCGCTGCAAATTCACGCACTGCGTCGCGCAAAGCTGCAATGTCCTCGCCATGATCAAAGCTCAGTCCGGGTAAATCGGTCATGCGTATCTCCGTTGCAGTATTTTTTTCAGGCGGCGCGGCGAGCAGTGGATTTTGCCCGGGACGGTTGACTGGCAGGATGCTCGGCTAGCATCTGCCGACATTTTTCTTCATGTGCCGCGATTTCAGCGAGGGTGACTTCAATATCTTCCCGCTGCTGCTCGAGCGATTCGCGATGTCTTGCCAGCACTGCCATGAATCGCTTGAGCTGCGCGGCAGAATCCTTGGGCGACTCGTACATATCGACCAGATCGCGGATTTCGGAGAGGGTCAGACCCAGTCGCTTGCCGCGCAAAGTCAGCTTCAGACGGGTGCGATCGCGTGCGCCGTAGACACGAGTGCGGCCGCCCGCACCTTCGCGGCTGGGACTCAACAAGCCCTGGTCTTCGTAAAAACGAATGGCACGTGGCGTGATGTCAAATTCCCTCGCCAGCTCAGTAATCGTGTAAGTTGCCATAAGGATACGGAATCGCGCTAGAATCGACGTTTACGTAAACGTCAAGTGAAGCCGTATTGTAGGCGCGCGCCGCGCAAATGGGAACCCCGCCACAGGGCAATCCCATCCATTCCATTTTCCATCATTTGGGCACCATGAATCCTCAAGAATCCGAGCTGGAGTACGTGTTTGGCGAGACGCTGCCCGCAACCGGCACAACATTTGAAGTCGCACCCGGCGTGCGGTGGCTGCGCATGGGTCTGCCATTTGCGCTTAACCATATCAATCTGTGGCTGCTCGAGGATGTACGTGAGGCAGCAGACGGCTCGCTCGAAAACGGCTGGACGATTGTGGATTGCGGTATCGCAAGCGATGCGACCCGCGACGCATGGGAAGCCATATTTGCCAATGAACTGCGCGGCTTGCCAGTGTTTCGCGTGATCGTGACGCACTGTCATCCGGACCATGTGGGCTTATCCGAGTGGTTATGCGAGCGCTGGCAGGCACCGCTGTACATGACGGTCGGAGAGTACGGATTTGCGCGCATGATGGCCGCCGGTTTGCCCGGCGCTGATGGACCTGCAGTCCTGCCTTTTTTCCAGCAACACGGGCTCACTGACACTGCGATGATTGCTCAGTTGCAGGGTCGTAAAAATTATTACCCCTCGCTGGTGCCTGCCGTACCGCAGAGTTTTATTCGGCTGGAAGAAAGTCGGTCTTTGGCTATAGGCGCTCATCGCTGGCAGGTGATCATCGGCACAGGCCATTCACCTGAACATGCGGCGCTGCATTGCGCTGGGCTGAATGTACTGATTTCTGGCGATATGGTATTGCCGAGAATTTCGACGAACACCTCCGTTTTTGCGATCGAACCCGAATCTGATGCGGTGGGTAATTTTCTCGATTCCATCCAAAAATTCAGATCCTTACCGGAGCAGACACTGGTCCTACCCTCGCATGGAAAACCTTTTCGCGGTCTGCACCGACGAATCGCACAACTGGCCTCGCACCATGCAGACCGGCTGGCCGAAGTGAGAGCCGCCTGCGCCACGCCGCAATCAGCAGCCGATATCGTGCCCATCATGTTTCCGCGTGAGTTGGATATGCATCAAATTACTTTTGCAATGGGAGAGGCACTCGCCCATCTTCACCGGCTTTGGTATGCCGGAGAGTTACGTCGTTATAGAGATGTAAATCGAGTCTGGCGTTTTTTAAAGATTTTGTAAGAGTCTTGTAATTAAACAGAATCTGACTGCCCATTCACGGTAATTTTTTGCCAATTCTCGGTAAATTAAAACGATTGGCTTTCTTTCCAAACTGAATTTCTAGTTATTTTTTAATGTGAAATTCGTAGGAGAGGCTCCGCTACGCCCCTCTCGAGAAGATTGCGCAAAGTCAAAAAAACGTGTCTTATACAGAAGGTATGCACTAAGGATACTGACTGTTACACGCGTACGTGCAATATTTCGGCCCTATGAATTCCTTAGAAGAACGTATGGCGTTCAGTGAGCGGCTACGGCAAGCACTGAGCAACGCTAATTACTCAGCCCGCAGCCCTACCCAGCTGGCCAGAGAGTTCAATCATCGTTTTGAGGGCCACTCAGTGACTGTACACGCAGCCCGAAAATGGCTGCACGGGGAGTCTATTCCCACTCAGGAAAAACTGCGCGCGCTGGCAAGCTGGCTTGATGTGCCTGCGGAATGGCTACGATTCGGCAATGAACTCAACAAAGGAAAAGGGCAGGCATCGCATCTCTCTTCCATGGAGACTCGACTGCTGACGAATCTGCAGCACCTCGATGAGCACCACAGACAACTCGCGCATGAATTACTGCGGCTTATCATACGGCTGAACAAGAAGAAATAAAGCGCCTTCCCAAAAAGGCAGCAGATCAGCCAGCGGCCGAGAGCTCCCTCAAATAAGCCAGACCGGCGATAGCACGACTGCCGTACCAGGACAATCGCTCGCCATCCACCAGACGTACCGGCTTGCCCAGCTGATTTTCGAGCGCATTTGAGTGCGTTTCTGTGAAATGATAGGGCTCGGTGGATAACAATATCTCGTCCACGGTATCAACAAGCGCCGAATCCCAGCGAAACTCGGGATAGCGTTTATCTGACTTGATCTCGCACTGCTGCCAACCAACCAGCGCCAGCATGCGGGCAATGTAGGTATCGCGCGATACCGTCATCCACGGATCTTTCCAGATGCAATACAGCACACAATACGGTGATGCTTGCGCCAGCACTCGTGTCGCCTCGTATTCGAGAGCAAAAGCATCGCACAGTTGCTCAGCTTTTTCGCTCACATTGAAGATACCGCCCAGCAGCCGGTACAAATCAAGATTATCTTCCGGCGCCAGCGGGTGAGTGACGATCACTTGCGGGATGAAACTTGCTAGCGCATCGACAGTGGGCTTTTCATTTTCATCGATATTGACGATCAGATGCGTGGGGGCGAGCCCACGTATCTTGTCGATGTTCACATCCTTGGTGCCGCCCACCTTGGGCACATCAGCCAGTAGTGACTGAGGATGAATGCAAAAGCCGGTACGACCTACCAGCCAGGAAGATAATCCCAGATCACACACCAGCTCGGTCACCGAAGGCACCAGCGAGACAATGCGCGGCGGCTGATCAGAATTGATAACCGCATGCCGCTGGCCTATCGCATCGGTCAGCAGATTCATGGGGCTTCGTTGAGTTCCTGATACGAGGCTTTGTACGGCGCGCGCGCCATCACCCGGTCATAAAGCCAGTTGGGCAAGCAACGCAGCAACCATGAAACACCACGCATGGGCCAGGGAATCACGGCATAACTGCGGCCTGCTGCAATCGCTCTCACCGCTCGTCGTGCAAACGCATCCGCCGGCATCAGGAAAGGCATGGGATAGGTATTAATCTGCGTCATCGGTGTATCGATATAACCTGGCGCAATCGTCACGACCTCAATCGCATGGCGGCGCAAGGCCACACGCAGCGATTCGCAATAACTGATGACGGCTGCTTTGGACGCGCTGTAGGCTTCGGCACCGGGCAAACCACGAATACCGGCAACGCTGGCTATTCCGACCAGTCGCATGCCGCGCTGCCCGGCTGCCGCTTGCGACTTCATTGCGGTGATAAACGGGGAAAAAGTAGCGACGGTCGCCACCAGATTGGTTTGCATGATCTTGTCAAACACCGCAAGATCCGCAGGCCGCTCGGTCAGGGTGCCATATGAAATACCGGCATTGGCGATCACGACATCGATACCGCCCGCATGGGCCATGAAATCGGTGGCCGCAGCAACAAGCGCAGCATGATCATTAACATCAACCGCGTAATGTCGATGTACCTGCGCATTCGGTAGCGAAGCAATGAGTTCTGTCAGAGCGTTTTCACGCCGAGCCAACAGACCCAGCTGCGCGCCTTGCGAGGCAAACTCGCGTGCCAGCGCCAGCCCGAGCCCGCTGGATGCGCCCGTGATGAAGACGCGCTTCATCGAAGAAAAGCACTCATTTTTTTCTGGCGATCAGTGCGTCCATGACCTGCAAGGTCGCCATGTTCATTGCCGCCTCGGGTTGTCCGCGCATATTTGCGCCCACGATGGAGGGCGAAGTCACATACTGACCATCAATGACGATGGTGGGCACGCCTTCGATGCGATAGGCATCCTGCATCTGACGAACACGGCTCACCTTGGACTGCACACTGAAGGAATTGAAGGCGTCAAGGAATTTCTTGCGGTCGATGCCCTGCTTCTCGACGAAATCAATAATCAACTCTTCTTTGTCCAGGCGCTGACGACCGATGTGCAAGGCATCGAAATAAGCCTTGTGCACGTCAAAGCGATTCAAAGCTTCGAGCGCGAAGTACAGCTTTTGCTGCGGCACGAAAGATTCACGAAAGCCGACTGGAATACGTTTGAACACAATGTGATCCGCGCGTTTTTTGACCCAGTCGGAGAGCGCAGGCTCGAAAGCGAAACAGTGAGGGCAGCCGTACCAGAAAAATTCAAGCACCTCGATTTTTTTGCCGGCTTCGGTTGGCTGGACTTGGGGCAATCGCTGGTAATCCACGCCGTCGACGGGATCGGAGGGCGACGCGCTCGCACAGAATGCAACCAAACTGAAACTGGCCAGAGCAAAGAGTTTTTGAATCAGTCGCATGAGATGTCCTGTTACGGGCTAAATATAAAAAAGTCTGTGAAGCTATCAAAACAAGCGACGCAAATTGGCGAGATTCCTGGCATAGGCATCTACCAGCAACGCTTATTTTGGTACGCGAACCACGGCTACATCAACGCCATTATCGGACAAGCGAACGCGTGTGCGATTCATGGTCTCGACATCAGCAAACGGACCCACACGCACACGATACAGCGTACCCAAATCAGACTGGCGTTCAGAAATATTGGCTGCCACACCCATTAACGCCAGTTTGGCCTTGGTCGCTTCGGCATCATTGGGTTCGCGAAATGCACCCGCTTGCAAATAATAAGTGAAGCGCTCATCCGGTGCAGGATCAACCGCCGGCGGCGGGGGCGTCTTTTCCTTGTCGCGCGAACGCTCTGCTGCTGGCGGCGCAGTCACCTGCGGGGTAACTTGCGGCGCAACTTGAGGCTTGACTGAGGGCGCGGGTTCGGCTTGCTGAACCGCCGGGTCTTTGTCAGTCAGCTGCTCGCGACGCTCGCGCGCCCCGCCGGGCAAGGTCTTGTTCGGGTCGCCCAGTTCGCCGGCCGGTTGCGACTGCTTGCTGATCTTGTCTACGAAAGGCAGCGGCGTTTTGGTGATCGTGATGGCGACGCCAACGGCAATCAGCAAACCGAGAATAAGGCCAACGATAATGCCCGTCAGCGTGCCGCCTCGCTCGCGGCGCGGGTGAACGCTTTTGCTCGAAGAATGCATTTTTTCCTGCTGCATGTTCACATCCTGCTCACATACGGGACGGTGCCGAGAC
>JBIIEY010000174.1:0-4925 GCA_044237595.1 Burkholderiaceae bacterium
GTTGGAAATACCAAACAGCGGCCACAGCGTATTGATGCCGCCCAGAGGATCCACCACACCCTGATAAAGGAAGTAGCCCCAGGCACCCACACACAGCAAGGTACCGATCAGCCCGGCAACCATCCCAGGCAGCGCCTTGAACGGCGGTATCACCGTCCCGATCAAGTCTTGCAGCATGAAACGGCCAACACGCGTACCCGCATCAACTGCTGTCAGAATGAAGAGCGCTTCAAACAGGATCGCAAAGTGATACCAAAAAGCCATCATCGCTTGACCTCCGAAAACGCTGGAGAATATTTGTGCCATGCCCACCGCTAAGGTCGGCGCACCGCCGGTGCGAGAAATGATTGTGCTCTCGCCAACGTTGGCCGCGGTCTGCTGCAGCATTTCTGGTGTAATCATGAAGCCCCACTGACTGATCGCGGCGGCCGCGCTCTCAGGGCTCGTGCCTATGATGGCGGCGGGGCTGTTCATTGCAAAGTACACGCCTGGTTCAATAATGCTAGCCGCCACCAGCGCCATAATGGCGACAAAGGATTCCATCAGCATGCCGCCGTAACCAATGTAGGGCGCATGCATTTCGTTTTCCAGCAGCTTGGGCGTCGTGCCCGACGAAATCAGCGCATGAAAGCCCGATACTGCGCCACACGCAATCGTGATGAAAAGGAAGGGAAAGAGCGTACCAGACCACACAGGACCCGAGCCATCAATGAATTTGGTGATAGCCGGCATTTTCAAATCTGGCGCGACAAACAATATGCCCAGCGCGAGCCCGACGATCGTACCTATCTTCAGGAAGGTGGAGAGGTAGTCGCGAGGCGCCAGCAATAGCCACACGGGCAGCATTGAGGCCACAACGCCATAAGCCAGCAGCATCCAGGTGAGTTGCTTACCGTTGAAAGTAAAGGCTGGTCCCCATACAGGGTCAGCAGCTACCTCACCACCGACTACGATGGCGAGCATCAGCAGGATAAAACCGATGATTGATACTTCACCGACTCTGCCCGGCCGAATATAGCGGCTGTAGATGCCCATGAACAGCGCAATCGGTATCGTCGCACCGACCGTGAACGTGCCCCAGGGGCTTTCCGCCAGTGCTTTTACAACGATCAGCGCCAGCACGGCCAGCAGAATCGTCATGATCATGAAAGTGCCGAACAACGCAATCAAGCCCGGTACGATACCTAGCTCGGATTTGATCATGTCACCCAGCGAGCGCCCGTCGCGGCGTGTGGAAATGAACAAAATCATGAAATCCTGCACTGCGCCGGCGAGAATCACGCCTGCCAGTATCCACATCATGCCCGGCAGATAACCCATCTGCGCTGCCAGTACCGGGCCCACCAGCGGACCAGCGCCTGCAATCGCGGCAAAGTGGTGCCCAAACAGCACGTGCTTGTTGGTGGGCACATAATCGAGACCGTCATTGAGTCTTACCGCTGGCGTTGCGCGGTTTGCATCGAGTTGCATCACATGCGTTGCAATAAAGCGCGCATAGAATCGGTAACCAATCAGATAAACCGCAACTGCGGCAACCACAATCCACAGCGCATTAATGGTTTCGCCGCGCGCAAGCGCTACGGTACCGAGCGCGAATGCGCCTAGAAGCGCCAGTGCGATCCAGCCAGCTTGTTTGACGATAGAACCCATGAAAATCTCCGAATAGCCCAGTGGTGGCGAATGAAAGAAAACGGCGGATTATAACCTTGAAAACTGGGGCATTTTTCCTCTGTGGACGCATGAAAATGTTGGTAACGAAGCCTGAAAAAAATATAGGTCCTTACTTTTTGAAGTATGGGCTCTTTTTGTTGGTGAAATCCGGGTTTGTAATGGTTTTTGTTAGACTCTGACAACGCGCACAAAGATAAAACGATTAACGGAGAAATGTTTTGAAAAATGCAACCCACCGTGCTGCCGCGCATTTGCTCAGGCAACGACTCTCTCTGACGCCGATCGTGGCGCTGCCAGAAGATCTGGCGCCTCACAGCGTTACTGATGGCTATGCAATACAGTCGGAGATCAATACCTTGCTTATTGATGCCGGTATGGGCGAGATGGTGGGACACAAGATTGGTTGTACAACGCCGGTCATGCAGGCCTTTGTAAATATCAATCATCCGTGTGCCGGTCGTATTTTTAGCAAAACAGTGATGCATGAACATGGCAAGGTGCCGCGTCATGGTTTTGTGAAAATCGGGATGGAATGTGAAATTGCGGTTCGCTTGTCCGCAGATTTGCCGCCACAATCCGTACCCTATACCAAGGAGACGGTTGCACCGGCGGTCGCCGAGGTCATGGCGGCCATTGAACTGGTCGATGAGCGCTACGAAAACTATCGCGCGTTGGGTATACCCACTTTGGTTGCCGATGACTTTTTTAATGCGGGCTGCGTGCTGGGTCGCCCGGTATCAGACTGGCGCCATCTTGACCTCGCCGCACTGACAGGTCGTGCCGTGATCAACGATATTGAAGTCGGTCGTGGCATTGGTTCCATGGTGCTTGGCCACCCACTTAATGCGCTTGCCTGGCTGGCCAACGCTCAGTCAGAGCATGGTTTGCCCGGGCTCAAGGCGGGCGAGTTCGTCATGCTCGGTAGTGTGGTCGAGACTAAATGGCTGAATGCGGGTGACCGGGTACATATCGAGATCAGCGGGTTGGGTGAGGCAAAGCTGGATATCCATTAAGAAGCCTCTTTGATCAACGATAGACTGCGGGTGCTGAGGCCTGCCAGTCCTGATTGGATGAAGATGCCAAACGCCATTCAAACAGGCAGCGCACGGTGTTCGGTCACCATCGTTTGCGAGCCAGGCAAAGGGCTTGGCCTCACATGATAAATTCTGACCATTCTGATTTGAACGGAGATGTAATGCGCGGAAATGTGATGCAACGCTTTATTGTTCTGCTGACTCTGATGATGTCCGTGATCCTGCCGGCCAGTGCACAGGAAAGAACTGAACACGGTGACTGGGCCTCGCAATTTCTTGACGGTAAAGCTGAGGCCAGCACGCATGAAAACGGCATGTCCATGCTGGGCATGCTTTGTGGTGATGGCAGCTGCAGATATTATTTTGCCAATGGCCTTGATTGCGAGCCCAGCGTCAATTACCCGCTCATGTTGACGACGGATGTGGGCGCTGTTCCGCTCGAGGCCGTGTGCGAGCCTATGAATACTGCCAATGGCGATGTGATGCTCTACTGGTTTGCCGAGACACCTTACTTGAATGATGCGTTTGCCAAAACACCGGTAATCGGCATTGCCTTTCCTCTCACCAATGGTGAATTCAAGACCAGTAAATTTTCGATGAATGGTTTTGCCGAAGCAATTGAGCGTATGGTGAATGTCATGCAGGGAGAGAAAGCGCAGGAGTTACCTCAGGAAGAGCCCGCAGCAGCCGATACGCTGCCGGACCAAACCTGACAAAACAAGGTCATATTACTGCGAGCGCTCTGTTTTCAATCCTGTCCATTGCGGAGCAAGCGTTTGCTCGATGGACAATAAATCGAGTACCCGCCCCACAGTGTGATCGACCATCTCCGAGACGGTCTCGGGACGTTGGTAGAGCGCTGGCAGCGGTGGAAAGATAATGCCGCCCATTTCAGTCACGGCCGTCATGTTGCGCAGGTGAGCCAGATTGAATGGGGTTTCGCGGACCATCAGCACCAGCCGGCGACGTTCCTTGAGCATCACATCAGCCGCACGCGTGATCAGGTTGTCACACATCCCGTGTGCGACCGAGGCCAGTGTTTTCATCGAGCAGGGCGCGATCACCATGCCATCGGTTTGAAAAGAACCACTGGCCACGCAGGCGCCAATATCGCGCACGCTATGGACCGCGTCGGCGAGTGCTTCGACATCCTTGCGCTTGATGTCGAGTTCGTGATGAAGATTGAGCGCTGCAGCATCCGAAATCATCAGGTGCGTTTCAACCCCACCCGACTTCCTCAGTTGCTCCAGCAGTCGTACACCATATAGCGCGCCTGATGCACCCGTCATGGCGATCACCAGGCGCTTCATCGCTGATCAGCCCTTGAGCAGCGTTTTCAGTTCGCCGGACTCATGCATCTCGCCGATGATATCGGCACCGCCGATGAATTCACCTTTGACATACAGCTGTGGGACGGTCGGCCAGTTTGAAAAGTCCTTGATGCCTTGGCGGACTTCGTCGTCTTCCAGCACATTGACCGTCACGAGATCTTCTACGCCCGAGGCTTTCAGCAACTCGATGGCGCGGCCTGAAAATCCGCATTGTGGAAACTGGGCAGTGCCCTTCATGAACAGCACCACGGAGTGAGTGGTCACGGTTTCTTTGATCCAGGATTGAACGTCGCTCATAAATCCTCTTTAATTAGTTGGGACAACATCGTCATTATAGGGAAAAAGCCGGAACACCTCTTGAAGCCGCAGGAAGGTGGATTCAGCGCTTGAGGCGGGCGAAGGCATCGGCCATGGCCGAGCCTGCGGGTGCCACTTCGCGCTGGGGCTTCATCTTCGGCTCGGGAGCGCGGCGCTGTCGTGGTTCGGCGCCTGCAGAAGCGCTATCCGACAAGCGCATGGTCAAGGCAATCCGCTTGCGCTTGGGATCGACTTCGAGCACCTTGACCTTCACCACTTGTCCAGCCTTCACCACGGTGTGCGGGTCTTTCACAAACTGGTCCGATAACGCGGAGATATGGACCAAGCCATCCTGATGAACACCAATATCCACAAAAGCACCGAAAGCAGCGACATTCGTCACCACACCTTCGAGAATCATGTCTGGTCGCAAATCCGATATTTCTTCGACGCCTTCCTTGAAACTGGCCGTCACAAATGCAGGGCGAGGATCCCGACCCGGCTTGTCGAGTTCTTTCAAAATATCCGCCACGGTGGGCAAACCGAATTTTTCGTCTGCGAAGCGTTTGGCATCAAGTGATTTCAGTAATGC
>JBIIEY010000175.1:0-4884 GCA_044237595.1 Burkholderiaceae bacterium
CCACAACGCTATTGGTCGGCCGCAGAAGAAAAAAATCATCGCGCGTGTCAAAGGCTATCACGGCGTGACGCTGGCAGCGGCCTCGCTCTCGGGCATTCCGACCATGCACAAGCATTTCGATCTGCCGATGCCGGAGACCATTAGAGTCAGCTGTCCGCATCCCTATCAGTTTGCAAAATCCGGTGAGACGCCCGATGCCTTTGCCGAGCGTCTCGCCAGGGAGCTGGAGGATACGATTTTGCGCGAGGGGCCTGAGACCGTCGGTGCCTTCATTGCGGAGCCTGTGCAGGGTGCGGGCGGTGTGATCATTCCGCCCCCACGTTACTTTGATCTGATTCAGCCGATTCTGAAAAAATATGAAATCTTGCTGATTGCCGATGAAGTAGTGAGTGGTTTTGGTCGTTTGGGTAAGGCCTTCGGTTCAGAAGTGTATGGCTTGCAGCCCGATTTCATTACGGTGGCCAAGATGCTGACATCGGCCTATGTGCCCATGTCGGCATTGTATGTGAGCGATCGCGTTTATCAGGCAGTGGCAGACGCCAGTGCCGAGGTGGGTGTGTTCGGCCACGGCTATACCTATGGGGGCCATCCGGTGGCCTGTGCGGTGGCGCTGGAAGCCCTGAAAATCTATGAAGAGCAGGATGTCATTGGTCACGTCAATCGTGTGTCACCTCGCTTGCATGCAGGACTGAAAAAATTCAGCAGCCATCCGTATGTGGGCGATGTACGCGGTATGGGTCTGATCGCGGCTGTGGAACTCGCGGCAGATCCGGCAAGCCGCACGCCTTTCGGCGCTGAGCGGGGGGTGGGTGCCTATCTGGTTCGGCGCGCGCAGGAGCATGGACTCATACTGCGTTCGATGGCGGGTGACATCGTCGCCTTCTCCCCGCCACTGATTATTTCGGATGCAGAGATTGATGAACTGCTGCTGCGCTTTGAGCGGGCGCTGGATGACACCACGGCGTGGATAAATAGCTGGTAATACTCTGCTAATTCGCTGCTAGTCGTATTGCGCTAGCGTCGCGCATTGCTGACCGGATTGCGCGCCAATTGGATGAATTGATCAATCACATCCCGATTGCGCGCGCCACGCCGACGCACCAGCCCGATGTCCGTGCCCGGAATCGCATCACGCAGCTTTCTGACCTCGATGCGCTCGGCGTCCAGCGTCCACCGACGGTAAAGGAAGTCCGGAAGAATTGATATGCCTGCGCCCACGCCCACCAGTGAACGCACCGCTTCGAGCGAGCTGGTGCGCAATTTCACATCGGGCGTGAGTCCCTGTCTTCGCCACAAGGCTCGCTGCATGTCCTCGATACGATCGGCCTCCAGCACGATCAGTGGCGTACCGGCACACAGGGCGAGTGTCAGTTCGCCGTGCTCTGCAAGCGGGTGATTGGACGACATCCAAACGCGATTGGGCGAGGTTGATAGTGTTTCCACTTGCAGCGCCTGCTCATCCAGAGCGTTGGCGACCATTAGCGCTATGTCCACTTCGCCATTGATCAGCAGGTGCTCAAGGAAGGGCGGCGAATCCTCAAGTATGTCGATCTTGACGCCGGGGTAAGAACGCTGGAATCGAGCGACGAGGTCGGCAAGGCAGTAGCCGGCCATCAGGCTGGTCACGCCGATGGTGAGCGATCCTGTCAGCTCATCCTTCTCATCGTGATTGATGGCGCCGGCCTGCATCACGGCCGAGATGACCTGACGCGCCTTGGCCTCGAACCGGTAGCCGGACTGTGTGAGCTCCATGCCGCGGGGCAGGCGCTCGAACAAAGGGGTGCCCAGCGTTGTTTCTAATTCCTGAATACTTTTGGTCAGCGCGGACTGGGCGATATTCACCAGTCGCGCCGCTGCAGCAATGGAGCCTGCGTCACAAACGGCCAGAAAGTAGCGGAATTGCTTTAATGTGAAGTGTTTGCTCATTGTTATCGGCGTACTATGCAGCAGAATAAGAGCATCTCAAAGACCTATCTCAAAAAGAGAAAGCGACCTGTTTAAATATTGAACTTTTCGGTTTTCAGGGTCAAGAGATAACGTAAGCTCACTGTGTGCAGGCGGGTATCTACCCATTTGCTGGGCTTTGCATCAGTAGATAGCAAAAAAATAATGAATGAGCTGGCTACCAAGATAACCGGAGAGACGATATGAGCACTTTGAAGCGAACTGCAGCTGCATTGACTCTGACAGCATTTACTGGCGCGACCTTTGCGCAGGCACCTTTGCAGAAAGTCGGCAAGGGCGAGGGACAGGTGGATATCGTCGCCTGGGCTGGTTACATCGAGCGCGGTGCGACCGACAAAGCATTCGACTGGGTGACCGAGTTCGAAAAGAAAACCAGCTGCAAGGTGAATGTAAAAACAGCCGGTACCTCCGACGAAATGGTCGCGCTGATGAATGAAGGCGGTTTTGATCTGGTGACTGCCAGTGGCGATGCATCATTGCGTCTGATTCGCGGCAAGCGCGTGCAGCCGATCAATGTCAGTCTGATCCCCAGCTACAAGACGATCGATCCACGGCTGCAGAAAGCGCCATGGCACTACGATAACAACACGCACTACGGCGTGCCATATCAGTGGGGCTGGAATGTGCTGATGTATAACACCAAGGTATTCGGCAACAAGAAGCCTACCAGCTGGAGCGTGGTGTTTGAAGAGCAGAAACTCCCTGATGGCAAGAGCAACAAAGGTCGCGTACAGGCCTTCGATGGCCCAATCTATATCGCGGATGCGGCGCTGTACCTGAAAAAGAAAAATCCTTCCCTGGGCATCAAAGATCCCTACGAACTGAACGAGGCCCAGTACAAGGCCGCGCTTGATTTGCTGCGTGGACAACGCAAACTGGTTGGCAAGTACTGGCATGATGCATTCGTGCAGATCGACGACTTCACCAACGAAGGTGTGGTCGCATCAAGCTCATGGCAGTTTCAGGCGAATATCCTCGGTTCGAAGAAAGCCCCGATTGCAACCGTGGTGCCTGAAGAGGGTGCATCTGGTTGGGCTGACAGCACGATGATGCACGTGGATTCCAAGCACCCTAACTGCGCGTATATGTGGATGGAGCATTCGCTCAACACCAAGTTGCAAGGTGATTTGTCTGCCTGGTTTGGCTCAGTGCCTGCAGTGCCTGCGGCCTGTAAGGGCAACAAGCTGCTGACCGATCAGGGTTGCGCGAATCAGGGCTATAACGACTTCGACAAGATCTCGTTCTGGCGCACGCCGGTTGCTCAGTGCAAGACCCAAAACAACCAGTGCGTTCCGTACCACAAGTGGGTGTCTGACTACATCGCGATTCTCGGCGGTCGTTGATTTAAGCTTCTCCTGTCGACCTGCAGTCAGCTGCGGTTCGACAGGGCGACCTGGAGTGTCTCAATGGCGCATGCTGTCAGCCTGAGCGGGGTATCGTGTGTCTTTCATTCGGGCGGCCGCGCAGTTAAAGCGGTAGACGATGTCAGCCTAGATATTCAGCCAGGCGAATTCTTTACCTTGCTCGGACCTTCGGGTTCGGGCAAGACCACGTGTCTCAGAATGATTGGCGGGTTTACCCGTCCGACCTCGGGAACGCTCAGCATTCATGGCGAGGTGGTGGATTCTCTGCCGCCTTATCTCCGTCCGGTGACGACGGTCTTTCAGGATTACGCATTGTTTCCGCACATGACAGTGCTGGATAACGTCGCCTATTCGTTAATGGTGCGGGGCGTTGCAAAATCTGTGCGCGAGAAGCGCGCAAGCCAATTGCTTGAGCTGGTGAGATTGCCGGATATGTCATCGCGCAAGCCCGCGCAGTTATCAGGCGGTCAGCGTCAGCGTGTGGCGCTTGCCAGAGCATTGATCAGCGAGCCCAAGGTTCTTTTGCTTGATGAGCCATTGGGTGCGCTAGATCTCAAGCTGCGCGAACAGATGCAGGTTGAACTCAAAGAGCTGCAACGCCGTCTGGCCATTACTTTTGTGCTGGTGACGCATGATCAGCACGAGGCACTATCAATGAGCGACAGGATCGGTGTGTTCAATCGTGGTCGTCTTGAGCAGATCGATACACCGACTGGCTTGTATGAGCAACCGGCGACGCGTTTTGTTGCCGAGTTTCTCGGCGCAGCAAATGTGCTTGAAGCCGATGCTGCTCAGCAGCTGACCGGTAGCGCAGCAGCGATGATTCGCCCTGAACGCATCCGTCTTGGGGCAGATCAGGGCGCGCGTGTTCGCGGCGTTGTTCAAACTCTGCAGTATTTCGGCTCTTTTTGGCGTGCGAAAATTCGATGCGATCAAGGTACCGCACTGATCGCTGATTTGGCGATCGACAGTGTACTGCCGGCTGCCGGTGAGACAGTGCATCTGCATTGGGACGATTCTGCGATTCATCGTTTGAATGAAACGGGTATGAGATGAGTGGGGCAGGGCTGCCAGCCATGCAGCTTGGACATCGTTCCGCGGCGAGTTTTGGTGACCGCCTGTCAGCGGCTTTGTTTCAGCGTCAAAGTATGTTGTTGCTCATTTTGCTGATACCACCGTTATTGTGGTTCGGCGTGATTTACCTTGGCTCGTTGTTCAGTTTGCTGGCGCAGAGTTTTTTTCGGCTGGATGATTTTTCCGGCACGATTGTGTATGAAGTGGGACTGCAGAATTTTGTTGCGTTGTTCGAGCCAGCAAATCTGGATGTGATTCGTCGCAGTGTCATCATGGCGACCATGGTGACGCTGACCAGCGTCGTGATTGGTTTTCCGATAGCTTATTTCATGGCGCGCTATGCGCGCGGCAGCACCAAGGCGATCCTGTATGTCGCTGTGATGCTGCCGCTCTGGTCGAGTTATCTGGTACGGCTTTATGCCTGGAAGCTGCTGCTGGCCAAAGAGGGTGCGATTGCCTGGCTCGTCACGCAGTGTCATTT
>JBIIEY010000176.1:0-4873 GCA_044237595.1 Burkholderiaceae bacterium
GGCCATTGGTATCTCCTGCCCTCTCGAGCGTAGTTGTTATTATTTAAATGATTCGGGGTTCAGCAAATTCGGTGGACGATGACCCGAAAGCGCAGCAATCAGATTATCCGCAGCGCAGTCAGCCATCGCACGACGCGTAGGGCCAGAGGCGCTGCCGATGTGAGGCGTGAGCACCACATTGCTTAGCTTTAAAAAGCCGGGATTGAATGCGGGCTCATTTTCGAACACATCCAAACCCGCAGCAGCGATTTTCCCGGCGCTCAATGCATCAATCAGCGCAGCGTCATCAACAATACCACCGCGCGCGATATTGATCAGCGTCGCTGTTGGTTTCATCAGCGCCAGTTCGGCCGCACCAATCAGGTGGTGCGACTCTTTCGAGTAAGGCAGCACCAGCACCACATGGTCGGCAGTGCGCAAGAGCTCTTCACGGCTCACATGCCGCGCGTTGTTCGCTTCAGCTTCCAACTCAGGAGCCAGACGCGAACGGTTGTTGTAGATGACTTTCATATTGAAACCCATCGAACGACGCGCAACTGCCTGACCAATACGGCCCATGCCAATAATACCCAGGGTGCTGCCATGCACATCCACACCCATGAATCCGTCATAGGTCCATTTTTTCCAATGCCCGGCACGCAGATAATGCTCGGATTCCGTCACGCGTCGCGCCGTTGCCATTAACAGCGTCCAACCAAAATCAGCCGTAGTCTCATTCAATACATCCGGCGTGTTGGTCACCATAATGCCTGCGGCCGTGGCAGCAGCAACATCGATATTGTTATAACCCACGGCCATGTTGCAGATCGCACGCAACTCGGGTGCGCTGCGCATGACTTCAGCCGAAATCATAGTGGTGGGGTTGGCATACACGCCCGCCTTGCCCTGCAGCCGCTGGATCAGCTCGCTCTCGGAAAACGCTTCGTCCGATTGATTTGAATCGACCTCAAAATACTGCGACAGGTGATCTATCACTTCTGGAAACACAGCCCGCGTGATGAGAATTTTTGACTTCATACAGACTCCCGTTGACTCAGATGTCACGCACCAGAATCACATGCACCCGGTAGGGGCCATGCGCTCCCAGAACAATCGTCTGCTCGATATCGCCGGTGCGCGAGGGCCCGGAAATGAAATTGGTCGCGCGTGGCAACTCACCGCGCTCTTTTTTTGCCAGTGCAAATGCATCTTCGATGGAGCCCAAAACGCGCGACACCGGCACGATGGCGATATGGGTTTCGGGAAGCAGCGCCGCTGATGCGAAAGTATCTGCGCCGGATAACAGCATCAGGGTACCTGTCTCGGCCACAGCACAAAAGCAGCCGGTGATGCCGACCAAATCCTTGTCGACTGGCGGCCGAAAATCCACACGAATACCGGCCGCCTGCCAGGGAAGCGTGGTGAGCGACTGCCAGGCGATCGCCGACTTGGGCACATCGATGCTGTCGATATAGCGCGCCGCAGCCGCAGGCACATCATCCAGACTGGCCACCTCGTCCAAGGTCTGCGAGGTTCGCAAGGCCTGAGCACGGAAGCGCTCAACCAGATCACTACCGAGATCGGGTCTGGGGCCAGCCTCGTGGTGACCCAGATAGTCACTCACCTGGGCCAACTCCGCCTCGCTTGGCTCGGGCGCTCGGTTCTGGGCATTGCGAATGCGACTGAAAATCGCCTGGCGTGCAGCGGATGTGTCCATGGTTTCCCCTCTTGTGGCCGCTCGATTTTATCCCGGTAAAGAAAACCACGCCGGACAGCGCGCTTGATTTTATTTCAGAGCGCGATGCCAAAATATTCACGGTTCGGCAGCCGGGCGCGTATTTGCATATTCAAAAATCATCTAAGCCGACCGTGTGAGGGCACACAATTTGTCTTAAAATACAACGCTTTGCGATAGCAGCACGTACCGGGGCGCTGCGCGGCCACGGAAACTCGGTGGTTTGAGGCATTTCTCATAGGCTCAGCCCTAGGTTTTACGGTGTTTTTCTGCGGTTTTGTTTCAAAAATATTCACAGATAGGACTGTTGTATGACCCACGTTGTGACCGAATCCTGCATCCGCTGCCGTTATACGGACTGCGTCGATGTCTGCCCTGTGGATTGCTTCCGCGAGGGACCCAATTTCCTCTCCATCGATCCCGATGAATGCATCGATTGCGCAGTTTGCGTGGCCGAGTGCCCGGTCAATGCGATCTATGCTGAAGAAGACGTGCCGGCTGATCAGCAGCAGTTCATCAAGCTGAATGTCGATCTGGCTCGCAAATGGCCATCGATCACCAAATCCAAAGCGCCGCTGGCGGATGCCGAAGAGTGGAAAGACACCAAGGAAAAATTGCAGTATCTCGAACGCTGACCTCACCGGATGCCTGAAAAGGCCACTGGTTAATTCATCTTCAGCCCCGGCCCAGGCCGGGGTTGGTACGTTATCTGGCTCCACAGCCTCCAACTTCTCTGAATCAAATGAACACCACTGTAAAAACTCCCATTGAAACCGATGCCGTGATTGTCGGCGCCGGACCCGTTGGCCTGTTTCAGGTCTTCGAACTGGGCCTGCTGGAAATCAAAGCCCATGTGATCGACTCGCTAGCCGCCGTCGGTGGTCAGTGCGTTGAGCTTTATCCGGACAAGCCAATCTATGACATACCGGCAGTACCCGTGTGCACCGGGCAAGAGCTGACCGACAATTTGCTCAAGCAGATCGAACCGTTCGAACCCACCTTTCATTTGGGTCAGGAAGTCACTCTGGTACAAAAACGCGATGACGGTCGCTTTGATCTGGAAACCTCGATCGGCACCCGCTTCATTACCAAAACCATTTTCATCGCTGCCGGTGTTGGATCATTCCAGCCGCGCACGATCAAAGTCGATGGCATCGAAGCTTTCGAAGGTAAGCAGCTGTTCTACCGCGTGAAAGATCCGGCCCGCTTTGCTGGTCGCAATATCGTCATTTGCGGTGGCGGTGACTCTGCGCTCGATTGGGCACTCAACCTGCAAGGCAAGGCGGAATCGGTGATCCTTTTGCATCGTCGCGATGAGTTCCGCGCCGCGCCAGCCTCGGTCGCAAAAATGAAAGAGCTCTGCGAGCAATTCGAAATGCAACTGGTCATCGGTCAGGTGACAGGCTTCGAATCCAGCGATGACAAGCTCACCGAGATCAAGGTCACAGGTTCTGATGGCGTCACGCGCCGACTGCCACTGGATGATTTACTGGTTTTCTTTGGCCTCTCGCCCAAACTGGGCCCGATTGCCGAGTGGGGTCTGGACATTGAGCGCAAGCAGCTCAAAGTCGACACAGAAAAATTCGAAACGAATGTGCCCGGTATTTTTGCGGTAGGTGATATCAACGTCTACCCCGGCAAGAAGAAACTGATCCTCTCAGGCTTTCATGAAGCTGCATTGGCAGCCTTTGGTGCTGCGCCGTACATCTTCCCCGAGAAGAAAATTCATATGCAGTACACGACGACTTCGCCGAAGCTGCACAAGATTCTGGGTGTGGAGTCGCCAGTCTTCGATTGATCCTGTTGTGATGGGTCGCGGAAAACGGATACCTGCGGGTATCCGTTTTTTATTGCGGTTTATTTTTTTCTGTAAGCCAGCTTGCGAGTGTTCGTTCATCCGGCTCACCCAGCACAAAGCGAACCCCACCCTTGCCATCGACGTAGGCGATATAGGGCGTCATCCCGCGCCAATCCGGATTCACCGCATACTGGAGCGGCTGCGCACGTCCACGAAACGCAAACAAACGGTCTGCAAGGCGATGATGAGGACTACTTAGCGCAGCCGTGTCATCTTCGCTGTCCATCAGCACGACATATAAACGCGTGGCCGACTGGCTTGCGGCACGACGCGCAGCGAGTCGCTCTATCGCACCGGGACAATGGGTGCAACTCACTGAAGAAAACACGATCATCGCTGGCTGTCGGTGATTACTGAGCAAGGTGGGCCAAGTCGATTTATCGAATGTCGCCACTTCCGTTGGCGCAGCAAAGGCCTGCGCACAGAGAAGAACAAAAATGCTAATCGCAGAGTTAAAAATGAGTGACATGAATTTCTCTTTCAGTGCGCCATACCAGCGCGATTTTGCCCTTGCTCTCGATCAGTCTGGGATAGTCATTATCCAAAGCCGACGACTGCAGCCGTCGCAGCGTGAAATGATGTCCATCATCCTCGGATATCCAGACACTGATCTGTGTGTTGACCCCATCAAAACTGCGCCACGCAATCACCACACGCTGACCGCTGCTGGCAATATCAGGATGCTCAGCGCGCTCATCAGGTAAGTCCGTCACCTTGCCGACTGGATGTCCATCGGCGTCAAGCTTGCCGTAACGCACCCGTTGCTGGCCTTTGCGATCCCCAAACCAGACGGCGTGATAGCCACCATCGGCAGCGCGTGAGATTCCAGGTCCATGATGGGGACAGGCGCGTATCACCCAATCATCATGACTGGCGCGAACCAGTGACGAAGCTTTCGTATGGGAGACACGCGCAAATGCGTGATCGCGAACACTTCCTGCAAACACATGCCGCCAGAGCGCAGCTACACCTTCCACAGGCTCGGCAGTCAAAGAAATACGACAACACTCGCAGCTATAATCTGCCAGCTTGCGATCTTCACTGACTGTACGACCACCATCGGAAGCAATGTTGTAATAAATTGCAGCGCCATCATAGACAGATGCATTGTCTTTGGTAGCCAGCCGCGCCTGCTCTGCATCGCGCTTATCGATCCAGAAGGTGTACAAATCTCCTCGCGCATCGAACTGTATTGCATCGAAGCGATGCGTAATGATCTGTCTGTCTTGATGAACGGTGAAAGGCAGTGAAAAATTCTGTCCGCCATCAGCCGAGCGCAGCATACGTATCTCACCGGTGTA
>JBIIEY010000177.1:0-4872 GCA_044237595.1 Burkholderiaceae bacterium
TCGGGTACGGATAGTGTGCCCGTCTTGATGCCCCAAATTCTTGAAAGTGAATTTCTCGCGCCGCAGGGGCGGGTGCGCGTCGAGCCGTCCAATCATCACACCCACTTGTACCCACGAATTGGGCGGGTTAATTCGAAGGGCGAGTTTGCCATCGTGCGCGCATCGAAGAATGCGGTTGTGCCTGACCCTTATCTGGTTACGCATTCATTGGGCGACTGGACACTTGCCCTCGAGACCTTGCAGGATTAATGGCACAGCCAAAGACATCGACTCGTTCTACCATGCGCGTCATACGCGAGGCGCCACAGATTTTGCGCGACCTTCGTTCACTACGTGTATGTGTATTTCACCCGCGTGATCAAGACGGTCAGGGCTTGACTCGTCAATTAGAGCGCATCGGTTGTCAGGTGCAGGCGTTTTGGCCGCCGCTTCCCGATTTGCCGGAAGGTACCGACGTAGTCTTTCTTGCCTTGTCACCGGATATGCTCGGTGCAGACTTTGCGTGGTGCCAACGTGAAGATACGCCACCCATCATTGCCGTGATCGCCTACGAAAATCCGACCTTGATCGAAGCAGTGCTTCGGCTTGGCGCGATCGCCACTGTGGCGTCACCCGTACGGTCGTTTGGCTTGTTATCGGTACTGGTGCTGGCGCGCGACTGGCACGACACAGTCAAAAAACAGCAAAAGCGTATTACCCAGTTGGAGGCAAAGCTGCGAGGTGCGCGGCAGATCGCCGAGGCACAAGAGATTCTCTGTACACAGCATGGCATTTCAAAGGAAGAGGCCTACCACGTGATTCGCGAGCAGGCGATGCAGAAGCGAGTGACTGCAGAAGAGATCGCGCGCTCAATTATTAATGCCAATGAAATCCTGAGCGTCAAAAAACTGCGCTCCTGAATTCCGTAAGCGCTACTGCTAGTCAAAGGCTTTTAATCAGACCGAGAATGTCTCGGAATGCAGGATGATCTGCATGGCCCATCCACTCAAACAATGCCATCTCGGTCGAGATGACCGGTACTCCCTGCTGCCGTAAGCGATGTGCAGCGAGCTCTTTATTCTGAGCATGCCGCGAAGCGACCGCATCAGCAACAAAATATGGTTTGTAGCCATGCTCCACCAAGCCCAGTACCGTTTGCAGCACGCAGACATGTGCCTCCATGCCGGTCACCACGATCTGGCTTTTGCCCAGGCGCTTGAGCGTTTGCATGATGGCAGCATCGTCGGCGCATGAGAAATGTCGTTTGTGGAGTATTTCATCGTGCTTCAGAAGTGCCCGCAAATCGGCGACGGTTGGCCCGATTTTTTCCGCACAATGCTCGCTGGCAAAGACAGGAATATCCAGTTGGCGGGCAGCTCGAATCAAGGCGCTGTTCGCCTGGATTGCCGATTCAGATTGGTGCATGGCAGGTGCCAAGCGGCTTTGAATATCTACCACCAGCAGGGCTGTCGAATCGCGATGTAGTCGCATGATTTAGCTCAGATTCAAGTGATTATCATCTTGATAAATGGGGGTGACGCGCGAAGGTATGCCCACTTAAAGCTCCCTCGGTTTTAGTGCTGATTTTCTTGCCGGCAAGCCCCCTGTTCGGTAGACTCACCTTAGCGAAACTTGCTTCTCCACACAAGGATTTTCATTCTGCCGACCGCCTCATGCTTAAACTATTAGAAGTTGTCGGGCCAGTAACCGACCCGGTCATCGCCGATCAATTGCACCATCTAGAACACCATGGGCGGGTCGAGTACATCACGCTTTCTGAGGAGGATACGCAGCGTCGTCGCTTGCGTGTCATGACAGATGCCGGCACCGAATGTGCGCTCATGCTAGATCGCTCGGCGCAACTCTATGATGGTGCAGTGATGTTGTTGACTGAGGAGCGCGCGGTAGTCGTGCGCACGCAAGAGCCCGACTGGTTGCGGATACAGCCGCGTGATACTGCAGCAGCGCTTGAGATTGGCTACTTCTCAGGCAATATGCATTGGACCGTGCGATTTGCAGGCGATGTCATCGAGATCGCAATGCAGGGCGAAGCAGCAAGCTATCTCGAGCGGTTGGCACCGTTTTTATCGGATGGTCGGGCAAGACATGTCCACAGCCACTGATATCGTCAGCCAGCTAAGTGCGCTACAGCACGCGGACAGCTTTTTTCCGAGTGGTGCGATCTCTTTCTCACAAGGTTTGGAAACCTTGTACGCTGACCGGGAAGTGAAAGATGCCGAGACACTTGCGACATTCGTCGAGGGTCAATTGCTTTATCGGTGGGCCTCAATGGAGGCGCCGGCGATGGTGCTGGCGCATCGCGCTGCAGGTGATCTTGCAGTATTAGTCGAGATTGATGCTGAAATTGAGGCGATGAGTCTGGCGAGCGAGTTGCGTGATGGCTCGCGTCGTGCCGGTGGCGCTCTGCTCAGTGTGCACGAGAAATTAGGCACTACCCAAGCCTCAGCTTATCGTGTGCTGGTAGCAGAAAAAAAAGCCTTTGGTCATTTGTCAGTAGCGCAGGGTCTGGTGTGGTGGGCGATGGGTATTTCTGAACAAGACGCACGCGCTATCTCTGCGCACCTGCTGTGTACCGGCTCGATTAGCGCTGCATTGCGACTTGGCGTGGTCGGTCACTTGGATGCGCAGCGAGTATTGCTGAAAGTGCGCACGACAGTCGTTCAATTGTTATCTGCGCCGTTCGCAACTCCTATGGCGGGTGCACAAGGTTTTGATTTTCACGCGTACACCCCAGCGACTGAAATCGCCGCAATGCGTCATGAAGTTCATGATGCACGTTTGTTTGCCAACTAAATTTTTTATACGGAGGCTTCATGCTGCTTACGCCGACCGAACTTGAGCGACTCACGATTTATACCTCGGCAGAAATTGCGCGAAAGCGCCGCAATAAAGGTTTAAAGTTGAGCTATCCGGAAGCCACCGCGATTATCGCTGACGAGATTCTCGAGGGCGCGCGTGAGGGGCGCTCGGTCGCCGAGTTAATCTCGTTCGGGTCCACGATACTCAATTCTGACGATGTCATGCCTGGTGTCCCAGCCTTGATGCCGGTTCTGCAAGTGGAAGCCACTTTCCCCGACGGTACCAAGCTGGTGACAGTTCATGAACCGGTTCGCGCTGGGAAGCACCAGATAGACAGTGTGATGCCGGGCGAGATCATTACACCCGAAGGTGATATTGAACTCAATGTCGGCAGACCCACTATCGTGCTGCGCGCCACCAATACCGGCGACCGCCCGATACAAATCGGTAGTCATTTCCATTTCTTCGAGGTTAATAAAGCGCTTGAATTCGATCGCGCAGCTGCGTTTGGTATGCGACTCGATATTCCGGCTGGCACGGCAGTTCGCTTTGAGCCCGGTGAGGCGAAAGAATTCACCCTGACAACCTTCGGCGGCAGCCGCGAGATTTATGGCTTGAACAGTCTCACCGATGGCACCACCGGCGACGACCGCAAGGCCGCCGCATTAGAGGCGGCAAGAAAAAAAGGCTTCAAGGGCGCATAAGCTCGCTGCATGCAAAACGCTGGTATCCAATAACCCCAAAGTCGCGCTGAACTGGTGCGATATTCTGCGGAGCAAAGCTGATGGCAAAGATGACGAGGCGCGAATATGCTGCCATGTATGGCCCAACCAAAGGCGACGCAGTTCGTCTTGGCGATACCTCACTGTTTGCAGAGATCGAGCATGATTACGCTGTGCCGGGCGACGAATGCCTGCACGGCGGAGGTAAAACACTGCGCGATGGTATGGGGCTGAAGGCGGGGCATGACAGCGCCGATGGTGCGCTTGATATGCTGATCTGCAATGCCACGATCATTGATCCTGTAATTGGGATTGTCAAAGGCGATATCGGCATCAAGGATGGCAAGATCGTCGCTATCGGCAAGGCCGGCAACCCGGAAGTGATGGATGGTGTGCATCCGAAACTCATCTGCGGTGTTTCGACCACCGTGCGTGATGCCGAGGGTTTGATTGCCACGCCGGGTGGTATTGATGTGCATGTGCACTTCGATTCCTCGCAGTTGTGTGAGCATGCGATTTCCAGTGGCCTGACGACACTCATCGGTGGCTCGCTAGGTCCAATTACAGTAGGTATTGATTGCGGTGGCGAGTGGAACGTCGGCAAAATGCTGCAAGCATCCGAGAGCTGGCCGATCAATTTTGGTTTTCTGGGGCGTGGTAATTCTTCCAAGCCGCAGTCACTGATCGGACAGCTGCGTGGTGGTTGCCTCGGGCTCAAGATCCATGAAGACTGGGGTGCGATGCCGGCGACGATCGATACGTGTTTATCGGTCGCCGATGAATATGACTTTCAGGTGCAGTTGCATACCGACACACTGAATGAATCCGGCTTTCTGGAAGATACGCTGGCCGCGATGAAGGGACGGACCATCCACATGTATCACACCGAGGGTGCGGGCGGTGGGCATGCGCCTGACATCATCGCGGTAGCGGGGCAATCAAACTGCCTGCCGTCGTCGACCAATCCTACTAATCCGTTCACCATCAATACTTTTGATGAGCATCTCGACATGATCATGGTGTGTCATCACCTCAATCCTGCGGTGCCGGAAGATGTTGCATTCGCCGAATCACGGATTCGTGCGCAGACCATCGCCGCCGAAGATGTGTTGCATGATATGGGGGCAATTTCTATGCTCGGCTCGGATAGTCAGGGTATGGGGCGAATCAATGAGGTGATAACGCGTACCTGGCAGCTGGCCTCGAAAATGAAAGATCAGCGTGGTCGTCTACCAGAAGAAAAATCACGTATCGGTGATAACGAGCGAATCAAGCGCTATATCGCGAAGTACACCATCAACGCTGCCAAGACCTTTGGTATTGACCAGTATGTTGGCTCGCTTGAAGACGG
>JBIIEY010000178.1:0-4857 GCA_044237595.1 Burkholderiaceae bacterium
GGCTTGTCGGTCAGTGTCGATATTCTGGTCACCGAAGGCGAACATGCCAGCGACTGGGGCGACTCCAAGAACTGGGCAAGTCAGGTGGGTGAGCGACGCAATGACCTTACCCTGCGTGCGCTGTTCAACGAAGAGCTCGGTGCAGTGATTCAGGTGCGCGCAGATCAGAAATCTGCTGTCATGAATGTTTTGCGCGAGCACGGCTTGGGCGCCTGCAGTCACATCATTGGCAAGCTCAATGATAAGGGTGTGATCGAATTCACTCGCGATGCCAAAGTCATTTACAGTGCCGAGCGCGTTGAACTGCACCGCACTTGGAGCGAAACCAGCTGGCGCATTGCCCGCTTGCGCGATAACCCGGCTTGTGCAGATGCAGAATACGACCGTCTGCTTGATGAAGCCGATCCCGGCATTCATCCAAAACTGAGTTTTGATCCTGCCGAGGACGTTGCTGCGCCCTTCATCAACACGGGTGCGCGTCCGAGGGTGGCTATCTTGCGGGAGCAAGGTGTGAATTCCCATGTCGAGACGGCCTGGGTCATGCACAAAGCGGGCTTCGATGCCATTGATGTTCACATGAGTGACTTGATTGCCGGTCGCGCGAGTCTGGCTGATGTCAAAGGCTTGATCGCCGTGGGTGGGTTTTCTTATGGCGATGTGCTCGGTGCTGGAGAGGGTTGGTCGAAAACGATTTTATTCAACGAGACGCTCTCATCGCAGTTTCAGACCTTTTTTCAGCGTGCTGATACCTTCGCACTCGGTATCTGCAATGGTTGTCAGATGATGAGCAGCCTGAAATCCATTATTCCCGGTGCCAGCCACTGGCCCAAATTTACGCGTAACCAGTCGGAGCAGTTCGAGGCCCGATTCGCGATGATCGAAGTGATGGAATCACCTTCTATCTTCTTTGATGGAATGGCTGGGACTCAGGCGCCGATTGCGGTTGCCCACGGTGAGGGCTTTGCCAATTTTTCAGCGACGGGTGTGCAGAGCGATGTTCTGGTGTCAGCGCGTTTTATCGACAATGCTGGCGCAGTCACTGAGCGCTATCCCTACAATCCCAATGGCTCGCCAGCAGGCATTACGTCAGTGACGACGAGCGATGGTCGATTCACGGTGATGATGCCTCACCCTGAACGCGTGTTCCGTACCGTACTCAATTCCTGGCATCCACCGGAGTGGGGTGAGGATGCGCCCTGGATGCGGATGTTCCGCAATGCGCGCAAGTGGGTGGGTTAGCGGCGTAAAGCTTGAGTGGCAGCGCCTGATCGAATCGGTCTGCTGCCGCTGTTTGCTGAAAAAACAAAGGGCTCCGAGAGGAGCCCTTTGTGCTTGAGACCCAACTCGGTCCCAAAAGCGAATGCCAAGTCTTACTGAATCTTTGCTTTCTTCTTCAGGTCTTGCTGGAACGCCTGCAGCTTTTTCTGTTGCAGCGATTCAGAGATCTGCGCTTTGACTTCCTCAAACTTGGGCACCTGTGCATCGCGTGTTTCCTCAAGCTTGATCACGTGAAAACCGAATTCGGTTTGCACCGGAACCTGGGAAAACTCGCCTGTTTTAAGAGCAACCATCGCGTCCGAGAAGGGTTTTACGAATGCGTTCGCGGGTGCCCATCCAAGGTCACCGCCGTTCTGCGCCGATACCGGGTCTTTCGATCCCTTGACCAATTCTTCGAAGTTGGTGCCGGATTTCAGTTTGCTGATGATGCTTTTGGCATCGTCTTCTTTCTCTACCAAAATGTGACGCGCGTGATATTCCTTGCCACCTGACTGCGCCTTGAACTTGTCATACTCAGCCTTCATCTCTTCTTCTTTGACTGGGTTTTTGGTCAGGTACTCGGTTGCAAGTGCGCGAATGACGATGGATTGACGCGCCAGCTCGACCTGGTTTTTGATGTCGGCGCGTGTACTAATGCCTTGACGGTCTGCCTCTTGTGTCAAGATTTCCCGATTAATTAGTTCATCTTTGATCATGGCACGCATTTCAGGCGTGTCCTGCTGTCCCTGTTGGACCATTTGCTTGACCATGGCATCAACACGGTTCGAAGGAACGGCTTTGCCGTTGACGACGGCCACGTTTTGCGCGATCGCGGTAAGTGAAGCGAATGCGGCCAGTGCGACCACCAAACGAGCAGATTTCAAGTTCTTCATGTTGGGTAATGGTGAAAATGTTGGAAAAAAACCGTATCGGTTACAGAGATGGCTCGTTAGTTTCCAGCCGCCTCTGCCGGGGTCAGCAGCGTCATTGCGAGAGCGTGTATCTCTTTTTGCATCAACTCGCCAAGACAATCATACACCAGCCGGTGGCGACCGACTTTACCCAAGCCTTCGAAACGGGCTGATACCAGCCGTAAACGGTAATGCCCGCCGCCAGAGGCCGCCCCCGCGTGGCCTGCGTGCAGGGCCGACTCGTCATCGACCCGGCATTCCAGAGGCGCGAAGCCCTCGCTCAGCAGGGTGTTAATGATCTCGACGCGATTCATTCTGCCTCCTTGAGATACCGACCTAGGTAGATGCTTTGCGCGATGATGAAAACGATCATCAAACCGAGAAAGCCGAACAATTTGAAATTCACCCAAAAGGCAAGGGGAAAGTTGAACGCCACATAGAGATTGACGGCGCCCATCGCTACAAAAAATAATCCCCAAGCCAGATTCAGGCGGGTCCATATCGGATCTGGCAGGCTCAGTTGTTTTCCCATCATCGAACGCATGAGATTTTTACCGAACAAAATAGGGCTCAGCAGCAGCGCCAGTGAGAAACACCAATACAGTACGGTGGGTTTAAGTTTGATGAATTGTTCATCATGAAAATAAATCGTGGCGCCACCAAACAAAACGATAATGCCCAAGGATACCCACAACATATTGTCTACGGGCTTGCGGCGTGCCAGTAACCAGCCAATCTGTGCGATCGTCGCAAGAATAGCCACTGCCGTGGCGAGCAATATCGGTGCTTGGGCAACGGTGACTTCGCCGCCCGAGACCAGCGCCGACAGGTGCTGTGCTCCGAATGCCTGCGCGGCATCCGGGTTGGCGCCAGCGACTTTGAAAACAAGAAAAAAAAGAATGACCGGAAACAGGTCGAATAAAAGTTTCATGACGCGGTTGGCCTAAGGCGATGGAATAAAAGTCAATGCAGCCGAATTGATGCAATAACGCAGACCGGTGGGAGGTGGTCCGTCGGGAAATACGTGACCAAGATGAGCATCGCAGACATTGCACAGAATTTCGGTTCTGATCATCCCATAGCTGCGATCTACCCGTTCCGCCACATGCGCTGGATCAATGGCTTTGAAATAACTGGGCCAGCCACAGCCAGAATCAAATTTTGTGTCGGATTCGAAAAGTGGTGTTTCACAGCATACGCACCGGTAGATACCATGCTCGTGATGATCCCAGTACTTGCCGGTGAAGGCACGCTCGGTGCTTGCTTGTCGTGTCACCTCATAAGACATAGGTTCGAGCAGGGCGCGCCATTCGGCATCGCTGCGTACAATTTTTTTAGCGTCCATTATTTTCTCCTGGCCTATTAAGATGAGCAGCTGACTTCAATCCCAGCCGCCCAGTCCGGAGGCAGGGCAGCATACTTCTCGTGTTCAGGTTGTTCATCAAAGGGATTTTGCAGGATCTGCAGCAGATTGTTTACCTCAGAAAAATCCTTGTTCTGAGCCTTGTCGATCGCGATCTGAGCAAGGTAATTTCGCAGCACATATTTGGGATTCACTTTGTCCATCGCCTCTTTGCGCCGCGTATCGTTACTATTTTCCTGTGTAAGCCTTTGGCGGTATTCCGACAGCCACACGTCAAAAGCGGACCTATCGATGAAAAGATCTCGTAAAGGCTCATCCGTTTGCGTATTGATCAGGCTTACCGAAGAGAGCTGGCGGAAAAAACAAGGGAAATCCACGCGACTGCCGGCCATCAGAGCAAACAGCCGCTCGACCAGTGTCGCATCGCCCTCCAGCGTGCTGCTGAATCCGAACTTCTCTTGCCACAAGGTCTGCATGCTGGATTCGAAGGCGGGTTTGAATACAGACAGCGCATCGTAGACATCGTCGGTCTCGCCTATTAGTGGCAGCAGAGCTTGTCCCAGCGCATAGCAATTCCATTCGGCGATGCGAGGCTGCATACGATAGGAGTAGCGTCCCTGGCTGTCAGTGTGGTTGCAGATGTGGGCAGGGTCATAGGCTTCCATGAAGCCATAGGGGCCATAGTCCAGCGTCAGACCGAGAATCGACATATTGTCTGTATTCAAAACACCGTGCATGAATCCCGCAGCCTGCCATTGCGCAACCAGCGTAGCCGTTCGACGGGTCACTTCGGCCAGCAGCGCGTGATAAGGCCGCGCTTCGTCTTGCAATTCGGGGTAGCTGTTAGTGATTACGTAATCGGCCAGTGTCTGCAGCTCAGATTTGCGGTCCTTGTAGAACCAGTGCTCAAAGGATCCGAAGCGCACGAAGCTCTGCGCCATGCGTGTTACGACGGCCGTGGTCTCCGGCATTTCTCGCATGACCCGCATGTCAGAGCCGATCACGCACAAAGCACGTGAGCTCGGTATACCGAGTGCTGCCATCGCCTCGGAGCACAGAAATTCGCGGATGGATGAGCGAAGAACCGCACGCCCATCGCCCATGCGCGAATAGGGCGTTTTACCTGATCCTTTGAGTTGCAGCTCCAGCGTGCCTAAGGGCTCGGCGAGAGCCTCAGCCTCGCCCAGCAGGATGGCCCGGCCATCGCCAAGCTGTCCGGCCCAGACACCGAACTGGTGACCCGAGTAGACGGCGGCGAGCGGACAAGAGCCCGGCAATGTCAAATTGCCACTGAATGCAGCGATAAATTCCGGATGCGCGAACTCT
>JBIIEY010000179.1:0-4847 GCA_044237595.1 Burkholderiaceae bacterium
GGACGAATAGCCGTGCCCGCATTGCCCATGAATAGATCCGCGGATTGCATAGGGAATCGGCCAGCGGCTCCGGTCACGACATAGTCCTGGCTCTGACCATGCTGCTGCCATGGCACACCAAGCTTTTGCAAGGCAGCCAGCATGACTTGGGTGTCATCAGAGGACAAAAGCTCGCGAATCTCGGTCGTGCCATTCGAGAGCGCTGCCAGCAATAGCATGCGATTGGAAATACTTTTCGAGCCGGGCAGTGTTACGACACCACGCGCGACAGATCCCGGCGTCAGTAACAGTTCGTGAGGATAGGTTTTCATGACATCAGTCTCCGCCCTGCTCAAAGGATCGCGCTTGTTCAGCCGCTTCAATTGCAGCGATCCATGCCTGTCGCGCCGCTTGCGCGGTCGCAAAGGTTTTTTCCAGCGCAGGGCCATCACCTTGATCGAGCAAGACGCGAATTTGACTCAGCTGAGCCATGTAGGCATCCAATTCATCGAGCAATGCGGTACGGTTAGCCAACGCAATGTCGCGCCACATTTCCGGAGACGATCCGGCAATCCGCGTGAAATCACGAAAACCACTGGCCGCGTATTGAAACAGCCTCGCTGCATCGGGACGCGCAGCGATGTCCGCCACCAGCGCATAAGCGAGCACGTGCGGCAAATGACTGACTGCAGCAAATACCGCATCGTGCTCTTCGGCAGTGAGATGATGAACTAGCGCACCGCAGCGCTGCCAGGCATCGGTGACGCGATCAACAGCTGCTGCAGGATTTTCAGGCAAGGCGGTGAGGATGATTTTCTTGCCGACATAAAGATCGGACAACGCAGCCTCAGGACCATTTTGTTCACGCCCTGCAATCGGGTGACCGGGCACGAACTGATGAATTTTTCTGCCGAGCGCAGCACGCGCCGCCAACACCACATCGGTCTTGGTGCTGCCAGCATCGGTGACCACGGTATCTGCTTGCAAATGCGGCGCTATGGCTTGTAGAAGCGATGCAGTTTGTGCGACGGGCGCTGCAACCAACACCAGATCAGCACCAGCGACTGCCTGCGCAACATCGTCAGTGTGGCTGTCAATAATGCCCAGCGAAGCCGCGCGCACCAGCGTTTCAGGTCGTCTGCCTACGCCGATGACTTCGCCGACAGCACCTGATTTTTTCAAGGCCAGTGCGAATGAGCCACCAATCAGGCCAACGCCAAAGATGGCAATTTTTTTAAAAGCAGGCATGATCAGGCAAGCACGGATTTCAGCACTGCGAGGAAGGCCTCATTTTCTTCTGGCAGTCCAATCGATATGCGCAGCCACTGCGGCAAACCATAGTTTCCGACGGGCCGCACGATGATGCCTTGCTTGAGCAATGCGAGATTGACCTTGGCGCCGGCATTATCATCATCACCCGCGCGGAACAACACAAAATTACCGACCGAGGGCACGTAGGCAATACCCATCTGATCAAAAGCTGCAGTGAGCTGGCTATACCCTTGCGCATTGATCTCCGCGCTCTTCTTCAGAAATGCCTCATCCTGCAAGGCAGCAATCGCAGCCGCTTGCGCGAGCGAATTGACATTGAATGGCTGACGCAGACGATTCATCAGGTCCGTCAGTCCCGGCTGCGCAATACCAAAACCAATCCGCAAACCGGCAAGTCCATAGGCTTTCGAAAAACTGCGAGAGATAATCAGATTTGGGTGCTGCGCGACCCACGCAAAAGCATCGTAGCGCTGCGAGGGCGACAGATATTCGGTGTACGCCTCATCCAGAACAGTAACGACATGGGGCGGCACCGAGCGTATAAAAGCTGCAATCTGCTCGCCATCAATGAAGGTGCCAGTGGGATTATTTGGATTGGCAACAAAAACCAGACGCGTATCATCGGTGATCGCAGCGCGCATGGCCGGCAGATTATGACCAAAATCTTTTGCAGCCACCACAATCGCTCGCGCCCCGACGGCCTGCGTGGCAAGTGGATAAACAGCAAACGAATATTGCGAATACACCACGCTTTGTCCGGCCGATACCAGCGAACGTGCCGCCAGCTCAAGAATATCGTTACTGCCATTTCCCAGCGTAATCCAGTCAGTCGGCACACCAAATTTTGCACTGATCGCTACCTTCAGATCAAAACCATTCGAATCCGGATAGCGTGCGAGATCCGCAATCGCGGCAATCATCGCCTGCTTTGCAGACTCAGGAATACCGAGCGGATTTTCATTGGACGCGAGCTTGACGATGCGCGCCTCATCAAGCCCAAACTCGCGAGCCACTTCGGATATCGGTTTGCCACCCTGATAGGGTGCAATCGCGCGAACGTAATCAGAACCAAAATTCATGGGCATGGCCAATCAAATAAAAAATTCAGGAGGCGTGAGGATAAGAGCCAAGCACTTTGAAGAAAGCCGCCTGAGCCTGCAATTCAGCAAGCGCCTGCGCGACTTTGGCGTCATTGGCATGACCTTCAATGTCGACGTAGAAGTAATAATCCCAGCGGCCAGTCCGTGCAGGACGTGACTCGAAACGCGTCATGGATACGCCATGCCGCGCTAGTGGCGCGAGCAGCTCATACACGGCACCGGGCTTGTTCGGGACCGACAATACCAGTGAAGTCTGGTCCTTGCCCGATGCGGCGGGCATCAGACGACCCACGACAAAAAACCGGGTGCGGTTGTGCGGATCATCCTGGATGTGAGCATGCACAATCGAGAGCCCGTAGCGCTTGGCGGCCATTTCGCTGGCAATCGCGGCGATTTTACCCTCTTCGGTTGCCAAACGGGCGGCCTCGCCATTGGACGCCACCGCCTGACGCTCGATGTTCGGGTAATGCTGATTCAACCAAGACTGACATTGAGCCAGTGCCTGCGAGTGCGCGCAGATACGCGTGACTTGTTCCATGTTGCCGCTGCGAGTCATCAAGCTGTGATGCACTGGAAGCGCAACTTCGCCGCTGATGGAAAGCGTGGTTTGCAGCAGCAGGTCCAGCGTGCGATTGACAGTGCCTTCGGTGGAGTTTTCAACAGGCACGACACCAAATCCGGCCGTACCTGCCTCAACCGAACGGAAGACTTCGTCGATGGACACGCAAGGCAGCGCATCGACGGCCTGACCAAACTGCCGCCAAACTGCTTGCTCACTGTAGGTACCTACGGGGCCGAGAAAAGCCACCGTAACGCGATTTTCCAGTGCACGACAAGCTGACATCACCTCGCGAAAAATCGATTGCAAGTCAGAAGACAAAAGTGGCCCAGGATTGGTATTCGCCACCCGCGCCAGTACCTGAGCTTCTCGTTCGGGACGAAACACGGGCGCATTGGTCTCAGCCTTAACATGACCAACTTCCTGGGCAACACGCGCACGCTCATTAAGCAAAGCGAGCAATTGCGCATCGATCGCATCGATCTGGTCGCGCAGCGGTTTGAGTTTGTCGTCACTCATGGCAGCCTGCCTTTGTTGTTATATTGTCCGGCGCTGACAGTTCATCGCACGAATGCGGTTGCCGCGATCAGCTCGCGTCAGCCTCATCCGTACCGTTGTCGTCCTCGCTATCAGCCTCAAGAATGCGCTGCAAGCCGGATAGTTTTGCGCCATCCTCAACTGCAATCAGCGTCACACCTTGTGTTGCGCGACCCATTTCACGAATCTCGGATACCCGCGTGCGGATCATTACGCCACCAGTCGTGATCATCATGATCTCATCCGTGGGCTCCACCAGCGTTGCAGCGACCACCTTACCGTTACGATCGCTGGTCTGGATCGCGATCATGCCCTTGGTGCCGCGGCCATGACGGGTGTACTCGGTAATCGGCGTACGTTTACCAAAACCATTCTCGGTCGCCGTGAGCACTGATTGCTGTTCATTTTGCGCGACCAGCAAAGCAATGACCAGCTGACCTTCTTCCAAATTCATGCCGCGCACGCCACGCGCTGTGCGACCCATGGGGCGTACGTCATTTTCGTCAAATCGTACAGCCTTGCCGGAGTCCGAGAACAGCATCACATCATTTTTACCATCCGTGAGCGCCGCACCAATCAGAAAATCACCCTCATCAAGATCGACCGCAATAATGCCTGCCTTGCGTGGATTACTGAAATCAGACAGCGGCGTCTTTTTAACCGTGCCCAGCGAAGTCGCCATAAACACATAACGATCTTCAGGGAAAGTGCTGTTTTCACCGGAGAGCGGCAGCACTACCGTGATTTTTTCACCTTCCTGCAGCGGGAACATATTCACGATGGGCTTGCCGCGCGATGTGCGCGAACCCTGAGGCACTTCCCAGACTTTGAGCCAGTACATGCGGCCACGATTGGAGAAGCACAACATGTAATCGTGCGTATTGGCAATGAACAGCTGCTCGATCCAGTCGTCTTCCTTAGTTGCCGCCGCCTGCTTGCCACGACCACCGCGCTTTTGCGCGCGATACTCCGACAACGGCTGAGATTTCATGTAACCCTTATGCGAGAGCGTGACCACCATATCCTGTGGCGCGATCAAATCTTCGGTACCGAGGTCGGTGGCATTGATTTCGATCTGCGAGCGACGCACATCCTTGTTGCCCTCGCCGTATTCATTGCGCGCGGCGATGAGCTCATCACTGATGATCGTTGTCACGCGATCGGGACGAGCAAGAATATCGAGCAGATCAGCGATCTGCGACATCACATCTTTGTATTCATTAACGATCTTGTCCTGCTCGAGACCCGTCAAACGCTGCAGACGCATTTGCAGGATTTCCTGCGCCTGATCATCAGAGAGCTTGTAAAGTCCGTCAGACTGCAGTCCGTAGTGGCGTGGCAGATTCTCAGGGCGGAAGGCATTGATACCACCCACATTTTCATCACCGGTGCGAGCCAAC
>JBIIEY010000180.1:0-4829 GCA_044237595.1 Burkholderiaceae bacterium
ATTGGGCCGCAGCGCCATATCCACGCGAAAACTGAATCCGTCAGCGGTGATCTCGGCGATGTCGGCAATCAGTTTTTTACCGAGGCGTACAAAGAATTCATGGTTGGACAACTGACGCTGGCCCTCCGCAGTGACCACGGTATCGCCATCTTCCGGGTACAAAAAAATCAGATCGATATCCGAAGACACATTCAGTTCGCTTCCGCCCAGCTTGCCCATACCGACCACGATCATGTGCTGCGGCGCGCCCGAATCCTCGCCCATGGGTATGCCGTGCAGCTCGCACTGGCTGCGATACAAGTCGTCCAGATGCCGGTTGACCACGAAATCGGCGAACGCTGATATGGCGCTCAGAACCTCATCCAGATCGCCCCGGCCAGCGAGATCGCGCTCGGCGATAGCGGCAACCAGCAGGTTTCGCAGGCGACGCATGGCCGCTGGCAGTGACGGCGCAAGCGCCAACTGTGCCTCAAGCAACTGGGCAAAGTCCACCGAGGCAAGCGATAATCCTGCCAGTCGCACCAATTCGGCTTCACGCGCGGGATCCGCATCCAGCCAGCGTCTGACGAACCGGGAAAGGTTCGGGCTGGTGAAAGGCGGGGTTATGCTCATAAATTCTCTTTGGGATGTGTCGGGGTGGCTGGAAAAACGGCATTTGCAGCTATGATAACAATCCCGGCCATGCTCTGATGCTGGTCAGTGAAACAAAGCGCTGCAGGCCCTCGAGGCGCACGAATCTGCAGCGTCGCGATAGAACCACATCATGCGCTGCACTGTTTGAATCGTCATTCAGGCTCAGGCCGGGATGCCGATAGTTTCATGGGTGTGCGGGCAATGTTTCGCTGAACTCAGCGTTCACAGCTAATTTTTGGCCAAAGTTTTGATCGTTTCAGGCGCGGTATTCATTACAAAAATTCCATTTGATGTCGAGCCCACCAGATAACCCAAATCGTGTCAGACAAGCTCTGCAGCTTGGGTGGCGTTCGGTTCGTGTCGGCTACGACAAGGCCAATCGTATAACGCATCATGCCCTAAGCTGGGTATTGCTCACGCTGCTCGTTGTCTATTTTGTGTTCTGTGCGGCCTTCCTGTCGCTGCGCTATGTAGTCTTGCCCAATATTGATGGGTACAAATCGCAAGTAGAGCAACTCGCAAGTCATTTCGTCAATCGCAGCGTTCGTATGGCAGGCATACAAGCCAGCTGGCATGGGCTCAATCCACGGCTGAAGCTGGAGAACGTGGTCATTCATAACGACGACGGCGAGAGTGCGCTGGTGCTACCCGAGGTGAACGCCACCATCTCATGGTGGTCGGCTCTGGGTCAATTACGTCTTCAGGCGCTGGAGTTGTCACGGCCGAATCTGGAGATTGAACGCGATAGCGAAGGGCGTATTTTTGTTGGTGGTTTACGGATCGATCCCAACAAGCCAGATGATGGTCGCGGACTTGACTGGCTGCTGGCACAGCATGAAATTGTGGTCAGGCAGGGTCAGCTACGTTGGCGCGATCAGATGCGATCGGCACCCGACCTCATGCTGAGCGATATCAGCTTTGTCTTGCAAAATCGCTGGCGTACGCATCGCGCCGCGCTCAAGGCGACGCCACCCGAATCTTTGGCAGCGCCTATTGACCTGCGGGTTGAATTCACGCATCCGCCATTTTCGGAAACGAGAGCAGATTATTCGCAATGGATAGGCGAGTTTTACATTTATTGGCAGAAAACGCATCTCGAGGCGTGGAAGCCCTATATTGATATGCCTTACCAGCTTACCGGGGGTGACGGCTCGGTGCGTGCTTGGATAAATTTCGATCGTGGCACAGTGGCGAATGTGACCGCCGACCTGTGGCTGGCCAATTTGTCAGTTCAACTAGATCAGTCACTCGAGCCGCTCAAGCTCATCGATGTCAGCGGGCGTATATCAGCGGGTGAAGTGATTTCTGGTCTGAAGCAGAAAATATTTTCTTATGGCGCGAATGGCCATCAGCTGACGCTGACGAATTTTTCACTTCGGACCGAGCAAGGTGCGGTCTTGCCCAAAACGACCGTAAGCCACGTTTACGCTGCGCCCGCCGGTACCAAAGCAGAACATCATGATTTGAAAATTACCGAAATGGACGTCGGTGCGCTTGCTCGGTTCGCAGTGCATGTGCCTTTATCCGATGACTTCCGGCGCGCATTGTCTGATCTTGCACCCCGCGGATTACTGCGGGATTTCTCGGCATCCTGGGATGGGAATATGCCGGGTGCCGGACCGTATCGGATTGCCGGAAAATTCGATGCGGTCGGAATTCGTCAGGCCAGCGGGCGCGATTCTTTACCTGCTTTTGATGGGGTGGCCGGCGAAGTGGACGCGAACCAGGACGGTGGGCGCGTGAAACTGCGCGGTGAGCACGTGAAGCTGCATGCTGCCAATGGATTGAGTCTGCCGCAAATGAATCTGGATGATCTTGTACTCGAAGGCAGTTGGTCGCTGCGTGACAAAAAACGTCTTGCCATGCGTGTCGAGACGATGCGCTTTTCACAGGCGGGCGTGTTGGGTACGCTCATGGGTAGCTACACTGTGCCTCTTCCATTATCAGCCAACCGGCTCGGTGAACTGGATCTGAAACTTCAGCTGCCCGTCATTGAATTGAGCCATGTGCCGCGCTATCTTCCTGCTACAGTGGGTGTTGATACGCGTGAGTGGCTGAGCTTGGCGCTGCTGGATGGTCGTGCGCGTGATGTGACTCTGCTGATCAAGGGAGATCTTGATAAATTTCCGTTTCAACAAAAAATCATCGCGGACAATCCGTCCGAAATTTTTAAACTCACAGCAAAAATCGAAAAGGCAACACTCAGCCCTGCACCCAAAGAATTGTCTCAGGATCGGCGCACACTTTTGTGGCCCAAAATTGAAGATATAAACGGCGACCTTGTCCTCGACAGTACCCGTTTGCATATTCATGCAAGCAGCGCAAGAACTACAGGCGTTGCGCTGTCAGAGGTGAATGCCGTGGTGCCTGATTACATGAGCAGTAAGCCTGTGCTTGACGTTAGTGGTGTGGCTCAGGGTTCATTGCAGTCCATGCTTGCTTATGTGAGCGTAACACCGGTAACAAGCT
Source organism: Burkholderiaceae bacterium (assembly GCA_044237595.1). GTDB lineage: Bacteria > Pseudomonadota > Gammaproteobacteria > Burkholderiales > Burkholderiaceae_D > Pernthalerella. The sequence goes on from JBIIEY010000180.1 coordinate 3,103, forward strand.
GGATTGATGGTTTCACCGAGGAGACCAGAGCGAGTGGCAATGCGAGGCTGGGCCTGAAGATGCAGCTACCCCTCAGTGCAGCAGGAACATCTACCGTTCAAGGCAATGTCAGGTTCGCGGGTAATGAGGTGCAGCTGTGGCGGGCGTGGCCTGCAGCGCAGCAAGTCACTGGCGAATTGAATTTCTCGGAGCACGGTTTTCAATTACCGTCGATGCAAGCTGTTTTTCTTGGCGGGCCATTGGCCTTGAGTGGTGGCACCCAACGTGATGGCGCTACGCAAATCAAGCTGGAGGGCTCGATTAACGCAGAGATCGCAGCTCGAACGATGGTGGCGCCGATGGCCAGGCGCGTCTTGAAAAAAATCAGCGGTAGTACCCGTTACACTGCCAACCTGAAAATCAGGAATCAGCGTCCTGAGTTAACGATAGACTCTTCGCTGGTTGGCTTGGCGCTGGATTTTCCTGCGCCTTTGCAGAAACCCGCCAGTGAAAACTGGCCCTTGCGCATGACCGTACAGCCCTTGCCTCCACCGGATGGTATTACGCCGACAGAAGACATTCGAATCAGCCTCGGCCGCAATCTCAATGCGCGTTATTTGCGACAACGCAGCAATGCTCGTAACGGTACCTGGCGGATGGTGCGTGGCGGTATCGGTGTGAACACAGCCGCACCACAGCCCGACAGTGGTCTGGCCATTCAGTTGAATGTACCATCGTTCAACGCTGATGCCTGGCGTTCAACGATGGCCGCGCTCATGACAGAGACAGGAGCAACGGATAACTCTTCGATCGCGGCCAGTACAGGGCAGGGTTCGACGCAGAGCGCTACACAGATCACAGACTATGCGCCGTATTTCACTCCCGATACGATCAATCTGCGTGCCAATGAACTCACTGTCTTCGATCGCCCGCTCGATAACATGGTGTTGGCTGCAACGCGCCAGCGAAGTGGATGGAAATTCAATATACAGTCCGATGAGGTCGTCGGTCAGGCGAGTTGGGAAGATCCTTCCTCCGAGCGGGGCGCGGGCAAAATCACGGCCCGCTTGTCGTCACTGAAAATTGAACGCTCCGCCGACGCTGATGTAACCGAATTGCTGAGTGGTAAAAAATCTGCGGCAGAGTTGCCGGGTCTCGATATCGTAGCGGATAGTTTCGAACTGCGCGGTATGAAACTCGGTCGACTTGAACTGGCGGCAACCAATGCAGCGATCATGACACCCGGCAGAGAATGGCGTATCAGCAAGCTCGCGCTGACCAATCCCGATGCAAGCCTGCGCGCAACGGGGCGCTGGCTGTTGAATGGTAACGAGGGTCAGTCCGTACTCAATTACGAACTCGACATCAACGATGCCGGTCATCTTCTCGACAGAGTCGGCTTTGAAAAATCGCTCAAGGGTGGCAAGGGTCGCATGGAAGGCGATCTCAACTGGAAAGGTTCGCCATCTGCATTCGATTTTCCTAGCTTGTCCGGAAACATGAATCTGCGCGTCAATTCAGGACAATTTCTGAAGGCCGATCCGGGCGTGGCGAAATTGTTGAGCGTGATGAGTTTGCAGTCTTTGCCAAGACGACTGACGCTGGATTTTCGGGATCTGTTTACCGATGGTTTCGTATTCGACAGTATTGCCAGTACTGCCGTCATATCACGCGGGGTGCTGAAGACCGATACCTTCAAGATGCGTGGTGTGAATGCCGTGGTTCTGATTGACGGGACAGTGGATCTG
>JBIIEY010000181.1:0-4817 GCA_044237595.1 Burkholderiaceae bacterium
CCCATCGTACGCTGAACCAGACTGGCTAGGATTGGCCCCGTCCTCAGCGGACGGATGCGATAAACTGTCGTCTTTCCGGGGAAATACACCCGATTGGCGGCAATGATGCAGAACTCGACAAACAATATCTTTCTGGTTGGCCTGATGGGCTCGGGCAAAACTACGATAGGCCGCTCGCTGGCAAAAAAACTCAATTTGCGCTTTGTCGACGCCGATCAGGAAATCGAAACACGAACAGGCGCGTCCATCCCGCTCATTTTCGAAATCGAAGGCGAAGCCAGTTTTCGCCAGCGGGAGGCAGATGTCATTCGCGATCTCACCGCCCAGCAAGGGATAGTGCTGGCTACGGGCGGGGGCGCCGTACTGAATGAAACCAGCCGGCAGCTTTTGCGTGAGCGTGGGACGGTGATTTATCTGCGCGCATCCGTGGCCAGCATTCTTCAGCGCACCAGCCACGACAAAAATCGCCCACTGTTGCAAACCGCCGATCCGAAAGCACGGATAGAAGCCCTGTCGCTCGAGCGTGCGCCGCTTTATCAGGAAGTCGCGCACATCACCATTGAAACCGGAAGGCCGAATGTCCATTCCGTTGTTCATAATATTTTGTCGCAACTACAGAGCAACCCCCAGAGCCCGCCGGTTGAAAGAGAATCATCAACCAACGCCGACAACCGCGAAGCCGAATCCGATTCCCTGTCATGACATCAACCCATTCTGTTTTTGCAGATCTCACCGTATCACTCGGAGAGCGCAGTTACCCGATCATCATCGGCCGTCATTTGCTGGACAACGCAGATTTCGCACATCATATTCCCGGCAAGCGGGTAGCTATCGTCACCAATACCACCGTCGCACCTCTGTATCTTCAGCGATTGACTAACATGCTGGAGGCGGCTGGCAAACATTGTCTCGCTATCGTGCTAGCTGACGGGGAAGAAGAAAAAAATGTCGATAATCTGATGCGTATTTTTGATGCGCTGCTGGAGAATAAATGCGATCGCAAGACCACACTGGTGGCGTTGGGTGGTGGTGTGATTGGCGATATGACCGGTTTTGCTGCGGCTACCTATATGCGAGGTGTGCCATTCGTACAAATTCCCACAACCCTGCTGGCGCAAGTCGATTCTTCGGTCGGTGGCAAGACAGCGATCAATCATCCACTGGGTAAAAACATGATTGGTGCGTTTTACCAGCCGCAATCGGTGCTGGCTGATACTGCCACCTTGTCCACATTGCCGCAACGCGAACTCTCTGCCGGGCTCGCTGAAGTCATCAAGCACGGCGCCATCATTGATGCTGCATTTTTCGGCTGGTTGGAAGCGCATATGGATCAGCTGATGGCGCGCGATGATACGGCGCTGGCGCATGTGATTCAGCGTTCCTGTGAAATCAAAGCGGATGTCGTGCGACAGGATGAGCGCGAATCAGGGCTGCGCGCCATTCTGAATTTTGGACACACGTTCGGGCATGCGATTGAAGCAGGAATGGGATACGGTGAGTGGCTGCATGGTGAGGCAGTGGGTTGTGGCATGGTGATGGCAGCAGATTTATCGCATCGGCTGGGGTATCTGTCAGCGCAAGACAAGTCACGCATTACCGCACTCGTAAAAGCTGCTGGTCTGCCTGTGGTAGCGCCTGATTTGGGTGCTGACCGCTGGCTGGAGTTGATGGAGGTCGATAAGAAAAACGAGGGTGGTGAGATCAAATTCATTCTGCTCAAGCCACTGGGTCAGGCCATTATCACTGGCGTGCCTAACGATATGCTGAAGGCCACTCTCGCCGCCTGCATAAGGCAGGGATCATGATGGCTGATTTCGAAGCCTATCTTGCTCCGTATGCTGCTCGTTCAACGGCTTCTCGCGGACGCCATTTTGCCGAGGGCGCTTCTGATACGCGCAGTGAATTTCAGCGTGACCGTGATCGCATCATTCATTGCACGGCTTTTCGCCGCCTTGAATACAAGACCCAAGTCTTCGTCAATCACGAGGGTGATTTATTTCGCACACGGCTAACCCACAGCATCGAAGTCGCGCAGATTGCTCGTTCGCTAGCGCGTAATCTGCAACTCAACGAAGACTTGGTCGAGGCGATCTCGCTGGCGCATGATTTGGGGCACACACCCTTTGGTCACGCCGGACAAGATGCGCTGAATACTTGTATGAAAGCCTATGGCGGCTTCGAGCACAATCTCCAGAGCCTGCGCGTGATCGACAAGCTGGAGCAGCGTTATGGCGCGTTTGATGGTCTAAATCTGATGTTTGAAACTCGTGAAGGGGTGCTCAAGCACTGCTCACTGCCAAATGCGGAGCAATTGGGGGAGGTTGGTCGTCGCTTCATCGAGCGCAAACAGCCCAGCCTCGAAGCACAGTTAGCCAATCTGGCCGACGAGATTGCGTACAACAACCATGACATTGATGACGGCCTTCGGTCGGGGTTGTTGACTACGGCGCAGCTTGATGAAGTCACCCTTTATGCACGCTACTGGTCATTGGTGCAGAAAGAATTTCCGGGCATTCAGGGACGGCGTGCCATCAATGAAACAGTTCGTCGCATGATCAATGCACTGGTCGTTGATCTGATTGACACTTCGCGCGCCAGGATACGCGAAGCAGGTGTGAAATCGATTGATGACGTGCGTAACTCGCCAGCACTGATTTCATTTTCTGACAACATGAAGCAGGAAGCACAAGCACTCAAACGCTTCCTGAGAGCGAATCTCTATCAGCACTATGTGGTCAATCGCATGACCAGCAAGGCTCGACGTATAGTCACTGACTTGTTTAATATTTTCCTCGAAGGCCCGCAATTGATGCCGCCTGACTATCAGACGAATGGCGGTAACGTAGATGAACAGGCGCGCAAGGTGGCTGATTACATCGCAGGTATGACAGATCGCTATGCGATGCGCGAGTACCGGCGCTTGTTTGCTGTTGACGAAATCTGATCAGGCCAGCGCCTGATCAGATGAACTCAGTATGACTCAGCATCTACCTAGCTGAGCGCGCGCAATGGATGCGCATGGGCTGGCCATGCACTTTCAAAGAAGCGCTCCACCATCGCGGGCGTGACCTCATCCAGTGTTGCTGGATTCCATTTCGGCGCGTGATCTTTGTCTATGGCCAGCGCGCGGACGCCCTCGATGACCTCGCCATGTTCGAAACAGCGCCTGACCATCGTGCGCTCCATGCGCAAGCACTCACCAATCGACATCTTGGCTGCGCGGCGAAGTTGCGACAGAGTGACGCACATCATCAGCGGCGAGCGCTTGCGCATGATCTCCAGAGTTTTGCCGGCAAATTCGCTGGTATCAGCCGATAGCGATGCCATGAGTTCGGCGATAGAGCTGCTTGAAAAATGCTGTTCAATCGACTCCCGCATGCCTGCGAGACGACTGCTTGCCGGATCTGCTTGCGAAGCGAAAGGCGCTGCGAAGCGGGAGATCGCGTCACGCAGACTGTCTGCCGATGAAGCGGTGACAAGCGACTGCAAGGCAGACAATTCAGCAGCGGGCACAAATACATCAGCCAGCCCGGCATACAGCGCGTCGCTGGCGCCGATCATCTCACCCGTCACCCCGAGGTAAGTACCGAGTTGTCCGTTGGCGCGCGACAAAAAGTGTCCGCCACCCACATCAGGGAAGAGTCCGATACCGACCTCGGGCATGGCCATTTTTGTGCGCTCTGTCACAATACGGATTCGAGCCGCCGGCCCAGCCTGCGCAATACCCATGCCGCCACCCATAACGACACCATCCATCAGTGCGATATAGGGTTTGGGGTAATGGTGAATTAGATGGTTGAGCGCATATTCCTCGGTAAAAAAATCCTCAATCAGCGCTGCACCCTCAATCGCTGTCGCTTTTCCCTTTTGGTAGAAAAAACGGATATCACCACCAGCGCAGTAGGCTTTTTCGCTGCTGCTGCTAACCATCACGCAATGAATGTCTGACTGATCCCGCCAGTCCGACAGTGCGCTGGTCATGGTGCGGACCATATCGAGCGTGAGTGAATTCAGTGCGCTTGGACGGTTCAGCGTGATGATGCCGGTGTGGCCGCTAACTTCGGTCAATACGAGGTCGCTCATAAGATGTACTCAGGCAGTTGGTGAGTCGAAAGACGTAAGTTTATCGGGAATGAGTCACCCTACGATGGTTTGGTCGATGTCGCATCGGAGATGTCGCGGGAGATACTCAAAAATTCTTCCTCAATAAAAGATTTCGTAAACATGATGGCAGTCATCGCGCTGTCGATGCGAGGACTCGATCAGCCAGCACCAGACAAAGTTACTGCAATAAATTGCAAGATGACCACCACCGCTTTAGCGCCAAATCTGTCGACTTGTTGATCTAGCCTATCAAATATTGCGAAGGGAAGTGCGTTAGTTTCTCACTGGTGCGCAGTTCGCTGATTTCTGAGGCGGACTCAGTGATCATGAACTGCTGAGTCTGCCAAGTTATCCATTCCTTCGTTTGGTGTCTCTTTGCGTTTCGATCTAATAATCAGCCTCGCGCTTGCGTCTGAGCGTTTGACTTTGGCAGACGGCCGACAAAACCTATCTGTTCATGCTGCGGCAGCATAATACATTGAGTGGTGCGGCAAGCCATTTTTTACCTCATTATTTTTAGCGGTCATCGTGAAATAGCGTCACCGATGTGAACTCGCTGATAAATTTAGTTACCCAAATGCTGCTGCTGCTGCTGCTGCTGCTGCTTGGTCTGCTGTATGCCAAAAATAGTCAAGCACGGAGTATCTTCGAAGCACATTTATTAAATAAGGGCAATCAAGGGATGCGCTTAATAAATCCATTTTTCGCGGTCA